>NZ_JAVJQN010000189.1:0-8589 GCF_040218245.1 Coleofasciculus sp. E1-EBD-02
GACTCATGTTTTAGGAATTATTGCGGCACAACAGGATAATGATATCGGCATCGATGGGATTAATGATGATGCGCCCTTATGGGTAGGACGTGCGGTTGGTTCTGGAGAATGGGCAGATTCGTTAGTTGAGTTTGTCGATACGGCGAAGGAATCAAGTCAACCGAATGCGGTTGTGAATCTGAGTTTGGATTTAACCCAAGTGAACTCCGATGGTAGTGTAACTACCCGTTATGAGTTTACACCCGAAGAACGGGCGGCGATTGAATATGCCCGTCAGAATGGGGTGTTAATTGTCACCGCCGCCGGGAATGATGGGGATGTAATGTCGGTATTGGGTCAAGCGTCTCAGGAGTTTGACAATATTATTACCGTAGGTGCAGCGCAACAGGTAGAAACCGATACTGTCGGGGCGTCTGTAGGGGCGCAAAGCCTTGCGCCCTCGCCAACCTATCAACGGGCGTATTATTCCAGTTATGGCAGGGGTTTAGATATTTTAGCCGAGGGAGGTACAACAGAGAATCCACTTGTGTCTACTGTCGAGGATAGTGTTGGCACAATGGCGGGAACCTCAGTGGCGACAGCCAAGGTAACGGGGGCGGTGTCCCAGGTTTGGGCGGCGAATCCTCAGTTAAGTTATCGCCAAGTGATTGAGGTTCTTAAGTCTACGGCGACTGATTTAGCAGAACCCGGTTGGGATGCACAAACAGGAACGGGATTATTGAATTTAGCCGCCGCCGTGGGATTGGCGCAGGTAACGAAACCTGAAGACTATGCCATTCCTGCTATCGATATTCCTGAGACTTGGAGTGGTGAGGATGTAGTCACACCGATGGAACGGGCAGCCGACTTTGATATCAACCCAATTATTGCGGCTGTTCCGTCTTACTTTAAACCCTACGCTCAGGAATCAATTCCTAAAATCTTAGCTGAAAGTCAAGCCAGTGGCGTTACCGATATCGGGCAGATTGCCTATATTCTGGCTACAGCCCAACACGAATCTCATCTGGGACGCTGGATGGAAGAATTAGCCTCTGGGGATGCTTATGAAGGCAGGCTGGATCTGGGCAATACCCAGCCTGGAGACGGACGGCGGTTCAAAGGGCGCGGTTATGTCCAGATTACAGGTCGGTCTAACTATACCCAATGGTCACAACGACTCGGTATTGATTTAGTCAGTCAACCCCACAAAGCATCTGAACCAGCGATCGCGGTGAAGATTTTGGTGCAAGGGATGCGGGATGGCACATTCACAGGTAAGAAGCTCAGTGATTATATTAATGGCTCAAGCCGGGATTTTCGGAATGCGCGACGGATTGTCAATGGCATTGATAAAGCCGCAGAAATTGCACAAATCGCTGAGAATTATTTCAACGTTCTCAATAACTCCAATACCACAACGCCACAACCGCCACCCTCTACTTCAGGTCGTCGCCCCTACGTTGTGCGTCCCGGTGACACGCTTTGGGTAATTGCTCAACGAGAACTCAACGATGGTAACCGCTGGCGGGAAATTCAGAAAGAAGATGGCAGCACATTTACTGAAGCTCAAGCAAGTCGTTTGCAGGTTGGTCAAACCATTTATCTGCCTGTGAAATATCAGACGGGAATCGGCAAACCTGTGACACCTCCACCAATTAGTAACCCAATCATTAACAGCCAAATTGGTCGAAGTTCGCGTGCGCCTCATTTGTTCCAGGAAGCTTATAGCCGAATTAATGGGAATGAGTTCGGTTTAACGCCAACAAAAGATGCTTACCGTTGGGGTAACGGTTGGACACAAGAATTCCGTGATCGCAACGGGAACCGTGTACTCCTAATGTTAGAGGATGGCGCGACTAAAGCCTTCTCTGTATTAGGCAACAATTTAAATGAATATGAATTTATGGGGGGAGCCGTAGGTCGAGATTTAGACGGTCGGCGAGTGTATTTGGGTTATCCTCGGTCTGATGAAAATATCTTTACCAAAGATGGCAAACGAGCCGTTTGGCAAGCCTTTGCCGCTGAGAATGGGAAAGCTCGAATTCATAACCTTTATGGTCACGCCTCCGTTGTCACCTGGGGAACCATTGGTGCATTTTACACCGATTTAGGTGGTGCTGGTCATTGGTTAGGAATGCCAACTCGTCGAGAATATATTCATAGTAGCGATACGATTTTCTCTGACTTCCAAGGAGGTCGTATTGCTTACAACCGAAACGATGGTCGCACTGAGGCACTACGATATGATGAACAACCATCTTGGTGGTTTAAGGGAGTTCGTAAGTCACGTCAAGCCGACTTTAATGGCGATGGTCGCACCGACTTCATCCGTCAAGAAAAAGGCGGTTGGGCTAGCGACGACCATAACAGTGCTAACCTCTATCTGGCTAACGGAGATGGAACCTTTAGCAAACGCGACTTAACTGATGACCCTAATTCCATGAAAGGGGATAATGGGGTTAATCTGATTCTAGGTGATTTCAATGGCGATGGTCGAACTGACTTCATCCGTCAAGAAAAAGGCGGTTGGGCTAGCGACGACCACAACAGTGCTAACCTTTATCTTTCCAAGGGTGACGGCACATTCACCAAACGTGACCTTACCGATGACCCTAATTCCATGAAAGGAGATAATGGGGTGAATTTGATTGTCGGTGACTTTAATGGTGACGGCAAAGATGATTTCATCCGTCAAGAAAAAGGCGGTTGGGCTAGCGATGACCATAACAGTGCTAACCTCTATCTTTCCAAGGGTGACGGCACATTCACCAAACGTGACCTTACCGATGACCCTAATTCCATGAAAGGAGATAATGGGGTGAATTTAATTGTGGCGAATGTTCAGCCTGGAAATTCTCCATTCCGAGATCCAGTCAATGAGTCTAAAGAGGTTTCTCCTAAAACAGGTCGAGTTAGCTCAAGAGTTGGTAGTGTTCCGCTGAGATTCAGGAGTGAGCCTAATACTAACGCTCAGATTCTTGCTCAATTATCTGTGGGAACAACTTTCAGCATTTTACGCAAACTTGACGGTGGAACTTATTATCCAGATAACCGACAGGATTGGTACGAAGTTGAAGTTAATGGTCAGCGTGGCTATGTTGCTGCTTACTATGTCAGCGAAGAGAGTAGTAATGGTGGCGGCAAGTCTCCAGCGAATCCAAATTACATTTACAAGGAAGCCGATTACTTGAATACCTTGTATCAAGATAATGTTGGTAACATTATAAGTTCTGAATACGATTGGTATCACAAAAATCGTTACGCCACTGATTCTATAGATGGTCATGGAGTAGATGGTAAAGTCTATGCGTTAGTAGGCGGAGAAGTGATCGAAGCCAAAAATGGAAAAGAATTTTTTGGAAATAAGAATATTTGGCAATGGGCATACAATGGCACTGTTGCTATTTACAACAAAGAGCTAAACAAGACCTTCATATATTGGCACTTGGCTGAAGGCTCCATCAACGAAAGCATAAAAGGAAAAACCATTGCGCCAGGTACTTTCATCGGACGGGAAGGTAACACGGGTTATAGCTTTGGCGCTCATACCCACATAGAGGTGCATAATGGTCGAGCCAACGTTAATATGTCTAATCCCAATCGTCCCCAATCACCTGCAAATTCTGGTCGTTTACATATTCCAACTGTTTTTCAAGACGCTGTTCGTAAGGGTTTGGTGAAGTTATACAAATAATAATTTGTAGGGGAATTTATCACAATTGCGATCGCACTTCATCCGGTTCTCCCAAGTGCGATCGCCCTCTCCCTCCCGGTTAGCGCCAATCCCTGATCAAAAGAGCGATCGCCTAAAACACACACCTCCATTTTGAGTCCGGGCGGGTTTTGTTGAAACCTGATCAATAACATCAAAAATTAAGCACCATTACCCGCCCCTACAAATACCTGGACTCCCACGCGATCGCATCCCCTCTATTCCCAGAATGCGATTGCGCCTCCCCTTTCCCCAGATACACCATCTCACCAGGAATAGAAACGTTCCCCACCCAAGTGCGATGGAAGCCTATCCAGGAAAGCATATAACCGCTCAAAAAACACCGTTTGACACCGCCAATTGAATAAAGGGCGACCCGATCAAATTAAGCGGACACCGTTGTTAATTAATGCAAGCGGGTCGCCCCTACACCCGAATCAAAGGTGATAGTCTCCCAGGGTGCGATCGCCCCGGTTTTTTTCCGAAAGAGCGATCGCCTGCTAAACAAACCAATTTTCAATCGTCAGTTCTTCAAATTCCGTAAAGTCTGAAACATTACGAGTTACCAGAATCAAATGGTTAACCCTAGCAATAGCAGCGATCTGCCCATCCGGGTATGAAGGCATTCGACCCAAAGCAGTCAGTCTGGCACGTTCAGCCGCGAACCATTCGGCGGCAGCATGACAGTAGGGCAAGATGATCATTTTGTCTTGAATCACCTGGGTTAAATAATCAGACAAAATCTTTTTTCGCCGAGACTCCGGTAATCGGTATAACCCATAAAGAAGTTCATGCCATGTCACAGAGGCGATCGCCGATTCTTCCAAATTCCGCCGAAAACGTTCCAGAAAAATATGATTAGGCTGTAGCTTGATACTTTCGGAAATAATATTGGTATCCAGGAGGAATTTTATATTCATCACCAGCAAGGTTTTTCAGGAGCCGGGGTGTAGTCCCGGACATTGGCAAAAATTTCATCGCCATCTAAATCAATTTCTTCTGAAATGATTCTGGAGCGAAAAGCATCAAAAGCATCTAAAATCCCCTCAGATTTAGTCGAAATAATTTTCGCAATCGGTTGGTCTGCTTGAAAAATCACAAAACTTTCTCCAGCCTTAGCCCGTTGAAGATAATTGATTAAATCTTGAGTAATTTCTTCTACAGTAACCTTATTCATTATTAATGAACCTCTCCCTAAAATTGTACGACTGGCTTAGTCCAACTATATCTCAAACTACCGTGAGATAAACCACCATAGACTATCTCCAAGGTTAACATGAGCCTTTTTCTTAGCTTATCTAAAGCCATCTCTAGTCACCAACTGCTGGGATTACCTGACCCTAGGGCGATCGCATTTGGGGATGGTGAGGATTGTGATCGCGCCTTCCATTTTCCCCAGATACACCCTATCACCAGGAATGGAAGCTGTTTGATCAACCCTGTGCGATCGCTCCGACAAAACAAAGCTCTGGTATTGTAGGAAACATGAAGGATATAACAGAATCTATCAATGGACTCCATATCACCCTCTCAACCCTTAGAGCAGTATAGCCTCCAACTAGGAGCCGAAGGTTGCTTAGTTCTTCCAGTTGCCCTACAGAAGCAGCTCAACTTGAAAGAAGGCGATCGTTTTATTCTGATAGTAGAAGCTGACAAAACCCTACGCCTAGTCAGCTTGCACGAACAAGTCCAAAAACTTCAAGGATTATTCAAAGATATTGCTCCCGATGTTAGTTTAGCCGATGAACTCATTCAAGAGCGTCGCCAACAAGCGCGTCGGGAGAGTGACTTGTGAGTCAAAACCCTTGTGCTGTTCTGGATGCCTCTGCTCTTCTTGCCTATCTCCAAGGAGAACCAGGGAGCGATCGCCTTGCTGAAATCTTAGTACAAGGAGCCGTCATTAGCGCCATTAACTGGGCAGAAACTCTCTCTAAACTGGCGGAACGAGGTCAAGATCCTGATACGATAGTCACTCAATTGATCGATTTAGGTGTGCAGATCGCGCCTCCCCCTGAATACGTACCAATTTCTGATGATCTCAATCCATCAATCTTCAATATCTCGAAGCATCCAAATCTCTAAACCCGCGTTGGGATAACGAAGTGTAGCATCATTGGTTAGAAAAACCCTGCATCCAGCTTCCACAGCCGTCGCTAAATGTAGAGCATCAATCAAGCCCAAATTGCTATTCCCTCGTAACCGGGCGGCTGCAATCACCACCACCTGAGTCACCGGGCAAAACCTCAGATTAGGAAAACGGGGTAAATCCTGAGCATATTCTTCGGCAATCTCAGGATATCCATCTCGCAAGGGTTTAACCATTAATTCAGCCAGCACCAAATCAGAGGCAACCCCCTGGCACTTCCCTTGCTCAATCATCTCCAAAATTTTCCGAGCTAGTTCGCCAAACTCTGGATTTCCTTCTAAAGCATAAATGAAAATCACACTGTCGAGAGCGATCGTAACCCCATCAAGGTCATCTAATCGCGCCATGACTCCCGTTCCCCACGAATATAGGCAACAGCATCCACCCCCCGCCAGAGATTTTGATGTTTGGCAAACAGGCGCGATGTATAACTAGGAACGGGCACCATAACCACAGCACCATCCACGACTTTGATTTCTAAGGCATCCCCCGGTTTCAGCTTTAATGCTTCTCGAATCGTTACCGGAATCTCAATTTCATAGTTGCTACTCACTTGAGCCACAGTCATCGGCGAAACCTGAATCGTTTGATTTCAATACTATCTTGACATGGAATCAGAGTGCGATCGCCCTCTCCCTCCCGGTTTGCACTAATTCCTGATCAAAAGAGCGATTGCCTAAAACACACCTCCATTTTGAGTCAGGGCGGGTTTTGTTGAAAAGTTGTCACAAACATCAAAATTAAACGGCTTGCGCCCGCCCCTACAAATACCTGGACTTCCACGCGATCGCACTTTCTCTATCCCCAGCGTGCGATCGCCTCTTCCCCAAATACACCCGATCACCAGGAATGGAAGCTGTTTGATCAACCCTGTGCGATCGCGTGATCGGGATCGATTGAATGTGCGATCGCCCTAAAATGGGATAAATACAGTAAAGCAAAGAACGATGAGTAGCGCCAAGCAAGCTGTCACCTCCCTTTTGGCTCAATTACCCGATGACTGCTCCCTAGAAGATATTCAGTATCACCTGTATGTCATCGAGAAAGTTTATCGTGGATTAGAAGCGGCGGCAACACAAGGTACAATTCCCCAAGAAGAAGCCCAAAAGCGTCTAAGTCAATGGCTTATCAAGTAGTCTGAGTCTGGTCTCCCAAAGCAATTGAGGATGTAGAGGCACTTGCTTCCTACATTGCCAATGATTCTGCTGCATACTCCGCAGCAGTTGTTCATGGAAAACGGTTACTGGAGTCAGATAAGATAAACGAGAGTTAAGGTAGTTTTGGGATGGTGAGAATAGCGATCACGCTTCCCCTTTCCCCAGATACACCATCTCACCAGGAATAAAAGCGTTCCCCACCAAAGTGCGATGGAAGCCTATCCAGGAAAGCATATAACCGCTCAAAAAACACTTTCTGACACCGGGAATTGAATAAAGGGCGACCCGATCAAATTAAGCGGACACCGTTGTTAATTAATGCAAGCGGGTCGCCCCTACACCCGAATCAAAGGTGATAGTCTCCCAGGGTGCGATCGCCCTCTCCCTCCTGGTTTGCGCTAATCCCTGATCAAAAGCGCGATCGTTTGACACCAGGAATTGAATAAAGGGCGACCCAATCCTCTGTAGGGGCGGGTTTTACTACTATCTTTTCGGTTGCACCTCGATGTGACTAAACCCGCCCTGTTTCTGGTGTTGTTAATTAATGCAAGCGGGTCGAGAGTGCTATCCAGCACTAAATCCACCTGAAGCCGAACAGGAAGTGGAACTCTTAGCTAGAGAACTTTTAGAAGTACGATATATCTATTCAGAAGCCGAACGTCAACTTCTGAGAATCCAAGTCACATCACATAACATGGATAGTTAAACCGATGAAATACGCAATCGATTCAGAATCTATCGAAGCCTATAGAACGAGAGTTTTTACCCTCTCCCAAGAACTGCGTTGGGAGAATGACCCATCAATTCGAGCCATGACTGCACTGTATCTAGCAGAAGCTGCAACTACGCTAGCACGAATGGAAGTCCTAGAAGCAAAAAAAATGGCTGCAAACCAAGCAAGTTGACATATTTATCCACAGGTAAACTGCGTAAACTAGGAGCGAGTTCCTGACGAGAACGTCCCATTTCCGGAAAATCCGCTAATAAACGGCATTTTTCCTCAAAAGCATCAAGAAAACGACTAGCTGCACTTAAACTAAACTGTGCCATATAGTTTTTTATTTGCCTTAAATCTTGACGAGCTGGCGCACTAAAAATATATTTGCTCATTATGCACATGGAATCAAAGCCTTGGGGATGTTTGGATTTACACAGAGCGATCGCCTAAAACACATCTCCATTTTGAGTCAGGGCGGGTTTTGTTGAAACGTTATCACACAAATCAAAATTAAGCGGCTCGCGCCCGCCCCTACAAATACCTGTGCGCCCAATTTCACGGTCAAATCTATTCCACAATTTTAGCTGTGTCAGTCCAGTAGTGGCAAGGTGCGATCGCGTTTAGGGATGGGTGAGGCTTGCGATCGCGTCTATCCTTTTCCCCAGATACACGATAGCTTGACTACTCCTTTTCTTCTGGCTACTTGACTTATCGCTTGAATTGTATAAATTAGAATATTTCGCCCTTTTTGGGTATCTTTATAGCCAGGGATTTTCGGTCTACCTATAAATTTATCTGGATGCTTTTTAAATTCAGAGTTCGCGGCGAAAAAGGATCTCCAGTTCCGATCTAATCCTCTTAAAACTTGCTGCGATAC
>NZ_JAVJQN010000194.1:0-29934 GCF_040218245.1 Coleofasciculus sp. E1-EBD-02
GCAGTCGGTCTGTCGGGGAGTAAGTCATGGGGCTGCTCTAGATAAGTGGCGAAAAACTCGTAAGAGAAGTAACTAGGAATGTCCTATTGTGAGGTAGGAAGCCTACTCCATAATCTTCGATTTGGTGTAGGAGGATGTCACCCCTATTCTTGACCTGACTTGTCACGGTATGTGGCGCAACGTGAGTGTTAAGTGTGTAGGGGCGGGTTTCACTACTATCTTTTGTGGTGCGTTACGCTTACGCTAACGCACCCTACTCCCGTGACCCAGCTAAAATTGTGCAATAGATTTTACGGTTAGAATGGGCGCACGGCGTGCGCCCCTACAATTCTAATTCACCATTTTAGGTGGGTCAGCCCACTACACCCGCCCCGACTCAGGTTTATAGACTTCCGGTGAAACGTTAGATTCTTGACATCCTCACCGTTAGGGGTTTGGTAACCGGGGTTTGGAAACCAAACCCCTACCCTAGAACCTAGGTGGCAACATCTGCGTCACTGCGATGCTCAAATTCGGAAACTGTAATGGAGAAATCCGATCATTTTCCGCCAGGATTATCTCTCGCTGATACCCTTGTGGAGTCGGTTCTCGAAAAACGTGCAGTTGACGTCGCTTGAGGTTTAGTACCCAATACTCTTGAATTTCAGAGTTGGCATAATCCTTTGCCTTGATACCACAGTCTGTATTGAGTGTCCTATCGGCAACTTCAATAATCAGATAGATTTCTGAGGGGTGAGGGTGATGATCCAGGTAGCGTAAGACATCGGGCATAACCACCGCCACATCGGGTTCAGGTTCTGAGCGATCGCTTAATGTTACGGGAAGTTGCGTCCTGACTAGCACTTGTTGTCTTAAGTTATTGTCTAACAGCAATCGGGTTAGGGTAATGGCTGTCGCATGGGGCGTTCCTTGGGGACTCATTTTTCGGATAATCTGTCCGGCTATTAATTCGACGGGTTGATCGGGTGATAAAATGCCCACTTCTGCCATCCGGTGATAGTCTTCAACTGTCCACAGGTGTAGGGGAATTTGGGTTTCGTGTTGGCTTATTGGCATCAGTTTTATTTAAGCTACCTGTAGGGGCACGATATTATCGTGCCCTACCATAATCAATGGCGTGTGTGCTTAAGTCCTACATTTATAGCACTACGGGGTACGGAAAGGACATTTATCTGTTGCCTGTGACACACCGAGCGAAGTCGAGGTGTTGCCTGTTCCCTATTCCCTATTCCCTGTTCCCTGTTCCCTCGTCTCATAATTTTGTCCGACGACTTAGAGGGTAAGATAACAACTAAATCTGTCTCTTTGCAGGAGTCGATTGAGCGTATGTGGGCAACGCTGAGAAAACAACTCTGGCAATGGCGGGGTGTGTTTATTGCGGCTCCTACTGTAGCCGGAGTCATCATCGGGTTACGCTGGGCGGGATGGCTGCAAGAACTGGAACTCGCCGCCCTGGATCAATTTTTTCGTTGGCGTCCCCCTGAAGCGGTGGACTCGCGGATTGTGATTGTTGAGATTAATGAACAGGATATCCAAAAACTCGGCAACTGGCCCCCCTCAGATCGGACACTTGCCCAATTACTCAATAAGCTCAAACAACAACAACCCAGAGCCATTGGTTTGGATCTGTATCGCGATTTACCTGTAGAACCTGGGCATCAGGAATTGGTCGAGGTGTTTAAATCAACGCCGAATTTAATTGGGATTCGTAAAGTAGCTGGAGATGCGGAGGGAACGGTAGTTAATCCACCACCAGTATTGAACGAATTGGGTCAGATTGGGGCGAATGATTTGGTTTTGGATAGTGATGGTAAGGTTCGTCGCAGTTTACTGTCTCTGGGAACTCCATCCGGGGACATTATCCCTAGTTTTAGTACGATGTTGGCTTTGACCTATTTAGATGCAGAAGGGATTACGCTTGAGCCAATAGATGATAAAGGAACTCAGTATCGGTTAGGTCAAGCTATTTTTACCCGTTTCCGTGAGAATGATGGGGGTTATATCCGGACAGATGCGGGTGGATTTCAGATCATCTCTAATTTCCGCAATCTCAGGCAAGGGTTTCAGTCGATTTCGTTCACGGATGTCCTAGAGGGAAAAATACCAAAGGATTGGGGACGCGATCGCGTGATCTTAATTGGGATTACGGGAGAAAGTGTCGCGGATAACTTTTTCACACCCTATAGTCGCGGATTGGTGAATCGATCAGCAGGGGTAGAAATTCATGCTGATGTCGTGAGTCAGATGGTGAGTGCGGCGTTAGAGGGGCGTCCCCTGATTCAGGTTTGGTCAGAACCCTGGGAAATCCTGTGGATCGTGGTTTGGACGGTAGTCGGGGCGATATTGACCTGGGGACAGCGCTATCAGGGGGGTGTGACTGTGCGATCGCCTGTTAAAGTGGTAAGTCTTATTTTAGTGGGCGGTGGCTTGGTGGGTGGCTGTTATTGGGCGTTTTTGCAGGGGTGGTGGATTCCCGTGGTGCCACCGATTCTGGGGTTAACGGGGTCTGCGATCGCAATTATGGGGTATGTGGCTTACGGTGCGGGTCAGATGCGCCAGATATTTGGTCGCTATGTCACTGATGCGGTGGTGGCGAATTTGCTAGAGACGCCTCAGGGATTGCGCTTAGGTGGAGAAAACCGTCAGGTTACGGTTCTATTTTCCGATTTAAGGGGATTTTCGGCAATTTCTGAGCGAGTGTCACCAGAGATAGGGGTGATGGTGATTAATCATTATTTGCAAGTGATGACCGATGTGGTTGATCAGTATCAGGGTGTGATTAATGATTTCATGGGTGATGGGATGCTGATCATATTTGGTGCGCCGATTGAAAGAGAGGACGATTCTCAACGCGCGATCGCTTGTGGAATTGCCATGCAGTTGGCGATGGCAGAGGTTAATCAGTACAATGAAACCCTAAATTTGCCCCCCTTAGACATGGGAATTGGTATTCATGGGGGGGAAGTGTTAGCGGGAAATATTGGCTCAGAAAAACGGGCAAAATATACGGTAATGGGAAGTCCGGTTAACTTGGCGTCTCGGATTGAATCCTACACCGTTGGCGGACAAGTTTTAATTTCTCAGGATTTGTTGAAGCAGGTGGGTTCAATTCTCCGGGTGGATGGGGAATTGCAGGTTCACCCCAAAGGATTTGCTGAACCGATTACGATTTATGAAATTGGTGGAATTGGCGGAGATTTTAATTTACTTTTGCCCAAACCAGAAATGGAGTTTGTGGTGTTGAGCAATAAAATTCCCATACAGTATACAGTTTTAACGGGTAAGCATTTAGGACAGGAATTTTGTCAAGGGACAATCGTAAAATTATCGGTTAATGGCGCTGAGATTCACAGCCAACGGTCTTTAGAATTGCTGAGTAATCTCAAGATTAACTTAGTGATGGGTACAGAAAAGGCAAAAGGATTGGGAGACATTTACGCGAAAGTTGTTGAAAAATCGGTAGATAGTCCAAATCATTTTGGTATTCGATTTACAGGCATTCCGCCAGAAATAGCAGCTTTACTTTCTTATTTACGTCAGTTTTATTCAGATTGAAATAATTATTCAGAGTACAGGGTCTTCTAGATACAGCAGATTTCAGGTTGATGAGGTACAGTCTCTAAGCAAGATCCCCGACTTCTTGAAGAAGTCGGGGATCTGTCTGTGTACCTCACTTACTTGAAAAACGCTGTATGATTCTTCTTGCAATGCAATGCAATACAGTGCATGATTAAAGAGTGCGGCTGCACGTTAACCAACCCAGGACTTACGCAAAGCCTCTATTCGTAGGGTGTGTTAGCGTAGCGTAACGCACCTTTGCCACTATATGTGGTGTCGCTGCGTAAGTTCTACAACCCTCAACGAAGAACCTGTCTTATGAGCAAAGAAAATGTAACGTTTCGACTTGATCCAGATAAGAGAGCTGCACTGGATGCTATTGCTGCTGGTATGGATCGTAATTTGACCTATGTGCTAAATCAGGCAATCAATGCTTACCTAGAAATGCATCAGTGGCAACTGCAAGAGATTCAACAGGGTATCGCTGAAGCCGATGCTGGGGATTTCGCTAGTGAACAAGAGGTAAGCGCCGTCTTTACTCGGTTAACCCATGGAAGTTAGATGGTTACGCAAAGCACTACGCAATCTTGAGCAGCTTCATGCTTACATTTGCGAAGATAACCAAGATTCTGCAACAAGTACTGTTTTGAAAATTCAAGCAGCAGTTAAGCAGTTAGCAAAATTCCCTTACATGGGAAGAACCGGGCGCGTTGAAGGGACTAGGGAGTTGGTCATCTCAAAGACACCCTATTTTGTCGTTTACCGAGTTAAAAATAATCAGGTACATATTCTCCGTGTTTTACATAACGCGAGAAAATATCCTGATCGCTAAACGTCTGGATAATCAGTAAATGTTTTTATGGGGACGCTGTTTCCGAAACCTGGCAATTGACCGAATTTTGCCAACCGCCATGAGGTGTTCCATCAGGGACATAAGCCGTCAACACCACATTACCTTCAGCATCAATAATCCAACCTTGGGCTTCAATAATCTGTTTAGGAGGATGAGAAATAGAAGAATTATTTTCGTCTGCTTGTTCTTCTGTTTCCTCATCTTCTTCCCTGACTATCACCGTACCAAAATCATCTTGTACCAAATCGGGCCTGAATAAATCTGTGGGATTTTCAGGTAAACCACCTCGTCCCGTGACAGTAAATTGACTCTGACGATTACTAGCTGCACAGGTTCGGTTAATTTGTCCTGAGGGGTCAACCAAAGTGCTGGGGAGTTGAGTCAGTCCCCGACTGGGATCTAAAGATACATCGAGTGTGATTTCACCAGGGTTGCCAAACTGAGAACTGGCATCAATATCATTAGTACGATTTCCCTCAATGGCGGGACGTTCTTCAATGCCGAAAATGCCTTCACCAGTGATGGTAATACGACCTCCATCTCCGCGTTCAGCACTGGCAATAATATCACTGCCGTTAACACCTTCTGAGGGTAGGGCTAAAAGAAAAATGCTTTCTATGTCAATATTACCGCCATTAGCATCACCAGAGGCTTTGGCAGAGATAAGACTTTCATTGGTCAAGAGTAAAGTGTCTAAGTTTTGTAAGCTGATATTTGCCCCACCTTCTACGCCACTGGTTCCGGTTTCTGCGGTGAGTTGACCTTGGTCGAGAACTAGGGCGTTTGCCTGAATTGTTAGATTTCCCGCTTGTCCAGAGGGACTACTCACGGTTACTGATGCTTCATCTTGGACAGACATTTGAGTTGTTTTAACGGTTAAGTTCCCGGCTGTGCCGCCTTCAGTAGCTGCAACCGATAGACCGCCTACTCCGTTTAAGTTTACAGAGTCAGTCACATTGATGTTTAAGCTTCCGGCTGTACCTGTTTGAGTTGATGCCGAAATCAGACTGTTGTTTACGGTTAAGGTGTTTAAGCCTTCTAGAGTAATGTCTTGGCTTTCACCAGAAACGTTAGAAGCTGAGAGTTGCGAATTGTCACTTAAGCTTAACTGTTCGGTATTTATTGTCACCCCCCCAGCTTGACCACCTTCCCCAGTGGCTTCAACGGAGAGGCGACTGTTGTTGAGAGATACTGACTCGACCGGATTTTCTGGAGTATTAATACTGACGCTTCCGGCTATTCCTGTCTGTGTTGATGCTGATATTTCACTAACGTTGGTTAGCTGTAAGTTCTCTAAGCTTTGTAAAGTAATATCTTGGCTAACACCGGAAATGTTAGAAGCTGATAGCTGTGAATCTTCACTCAAGCTTAACTGTTGAGTATTTATCGTCACTCCCCCAGCTTGACCGCCTTCTCCAGTAGCTGCAACGGAGAGGCGACTATTATCACTCACTTGCACCGAATTAGCGGGATTGGAGTCAGCATTAATAGTTAAGCTTCCCGCTTCACCGATTTGAGTCGAGGCGGATATTGCACTATTGTTGCTAACTGTCAAGGTATCCAACCCTTCTAGGGTAATACCTTCACTGCTACTAGAGACATTGGAGGCTAATATTTGTGCATTATTTTCCAGGGTCAAATCCTGGGTATTGAAGCGGACTTCTCCCGCATCGCCAATATCTGTAGCCGCCGCAGACAGTTCGACGCCATCAGTGAGGGTAAGTTGGGGAGTCGTGACTAATACATTGCCAGCATCCCCTGTACTCCGACTTTCTACTGCTAGCCGCCCTTGTCCAGCAATGGTAATCGCTTGCGGCGCACTCAGGATTAAATCCCCACCTTTACCACTTCCAGAGGTAGAAGCCGATACTTGAGAGTCGGGCGCTAGGGTAATATCTAGGGTGGATTGATCCTGATAGGGGTTCAGGGTTAAGGTTCCGGCGGGGGTTTGTCCCTCGGTTTCAGCAAAGACACCGACAATTCCGGCTAAGTTCATCGTGGAGGCATTTAAGGTGATACTGCCACCTCCCTCTGTATTAGTGGCGGTATCGGTAGCGGTTGCGGTAATTCGGGCGGTGTCGGAGAGAGTTAAAGTGGGGGTATTAATAATAATGCTACCCGCTTTGCCCGCCCTGCTGGTTTCGACAGACAGAACTGGGGAAAAATCATCCACACCGATACCCAGATTTACCTCGGTGGGAGCATTAATTTCAATTGTGCCACTATCGCCACTGCCATCGGTAAAGGCAAATATTTTTGCTCCCCTGGCAATGGTTAAGGTGAAGGTGTCTAGGGTAATATTTCCGGCGTTTCCTTCTCCTGTGGTTGAGGTGGAAAGTTCTGTTTGTTGGATGTTTAAATCAGTGCTGTTAATCTCAATGTTGCCAGCTTGTCCGGCGTCTGCGGTTTCTGTGGTAATGGTGCCTTCTCCCTGAATTGTAATGGAGTCGGGAGCGATAATTGCTAAATTGCCCCCGGTTCCCTGATTAGAGGTAGAGGCAGAAATAGACGTATCCTGTTCCAGATTAATGCTTAGGTTTTCTCCATTGGGGTGAGATTGAAGGGTAATGTCTCCGGCATTGCCGAGATCGTCTGTAGTGCTGATGATATTGGCTCCGTTTTGTAGGGTTAACGCTGGGGTGGTGAGGGTAATCCGTCCAGCATTGCCTTCATTGGTGGTGCCAGCAAATAATCCGCCACGTTGAGGTTCGCCTGCGTCGGAATATACACCTTGGAACGTTATCCCGTCTCCAGCATTGATATCGATAGTTCCGGCATTTCCAATGTTACTGGTATTATTAATAATTTGACTGTTATTGAATGTGACTAAACCGGGGCTGCTGACGATGACATTCCCGGCGTTATCACGACCATTGGTGTCACTTTCAATGGAACTATCGTTGACGGTGAGATTGCCTGAACTGGTGAAAGTGACATTGCCCGATTGTCCTTGACCACCAACCTCCAAGGTTATAGTTCCCAAAGATGGTATTCGCACTTCCACACGTCTGCTTGTCAGGATACGGGTATTAGCAATGGATAAATCTCCAAACCCATTGAGCGCAACATTTCCAGCTTCAGCAGAAGAGGATAGCGTTAAGATTTCCAGGTTGGTTATGTTGTTTTGAGCGGCTATCGTAACATTTCCACCCCTTCCTGCTGTGCCTTCCTGAGAGAAGGCGAAGGAAAACAGGGGTGGGGCACCAGACCTTCTGATAATATCGCCACCTTTAGCCATCAGAGAAATTTCTCCCCCATTCCCGGCATTTGCCAAGATAGAGACCGAGCTGGAATTCAAAAAACTGTTGGTCGTAATATCACCGGAGTCAGAAGAGAGAATAATTGCCCCTCCATTCCCAGCATCCCCAGGCAAAGAAAACGCTCTGGAGATCAAGGCACTGTTGGTCGTGAGATTACCGGAAACAGAGAACAGAGAAATCGCCCCCCCATTTCTGGCAACTCCCCTCAGTGAAAACGAGGAGGAATCCAAAAAACTGTTGGTCGTAATATCACCGGAGTCAGAAGAGAGAATAATTGCCCCCCCATTCCCAACAACGCCATCAAGAGATAACGAGCTGGAATTCAAAAAACTGTTGGTCGTGAGATTACCGGAAACAGAGGACAGAGAAATCGCCCCTCCATCTCCAGTGTCCCCATAGTCAGAGCGCGAGTACGAGTTCAAAGGACTTTTGGTCGTGATATCACCAGAAACAGAGGACAGAGAAATCGCCCCTCCATCTCCAGTGTCCCCATAGTCAGAGCGCGAGTACGAGTTCAAAGTGTTGGTCGTGATATCACCAGAAACAGAGGACAAAGAAATCGCCCCCCCATCTCCAGTGTTCCCACGGAAAGAGTCCGAGTTAGAGAGCGAGTTCGAGTACGAGTTCAAAGTGTTGATCGTGATATCACCAGAAACAGAGGACAAAGAAATCGCTCCCCCATCCCCAGAGTCCCCAAGGAAAGAGTGCGAGGACGAGTTCAAAGGACTTTTGGTCGTGATATCACCAGAAACAGAGGACAAAGAAATCACTCCCCCATCCCCAGAGTCCCCAAGGAAAGAGTGCGAGGACGAGTTCAAAGGACTTTTGGTCGTGATATCACCAGAAACAGAGGACAAAGAAATCGCCCCTCCATTCCCAAAGTGCGAGTTCGAGTCCAAAGAACTGTTGGTCGTGATATCACCAGAAACAGAGGACAAAGAAATCGCCCCCCCATCTCCAAATGACGAGTACGAATTCAAAGAACCGTTGGTCGTGATATCACCGGAAACGGAGGACAAAGAAATCGCCCCCCCATCTCCAAATGACGAGTACGAATAATAACCGCTGGTCATGATATCGCCACTGGCTCTCAGAGTAATTGCCCCTCCCTTAACCGCACCTACGGTATCAATATGCCCCAAGGTCAAATTCGCCCCAGCAATCCCAATATCCCGTCCATTGGTATAGAGGGTATCTTTGATAGTATCCTCCATCACCACTGAACCCACCCCATCCCCATCTGCATCAGCCGTGAACACAATCTCCCCATTCCCAGGCGCAAAATCTAAAGCATCATCAGCTAAATCATCAATCCGAATATCGTTAGTCGCCTGTAAAACAATATTGGTATCCCCTGCCAACCCTTCCAACTCCGACTCATAAATCGTCGTTGGTGCTGTATCATCAATTTCACTCAACGGCGTACTCAGAATCGCCCCCGTCACTCCCGAATTATTCCCAGCAAAACTATCCTCACCATCAACCCCACTATCCCCAGAACCATTAGCAATCCGAATATCTATTGGGTCAAGCAACAACGTCCCCGCTAACCCAAAAGCCGCACTGGTATCCACGTTTCCACGAAATATCAGATGTTGCTTCCCCGATACCTCAACTAATCCCCCATTTCCCCCATTCACTCCCCCACGAGCGTTAATATTTCCATAAAATCCCGTCACCTCATCTGCCCACAAAACCACCGTACCTCCATCGCCGTCGATTAAGGCATCAGCATTAATCGTTACATCCGGCTCAACCACAGTTCGCGCTGCTGTGGGAATCGTACCTTGACCTTGAAAGGAACCACCAATTAATACTGTTCCCCCGCCTATATCCGAGGACACATCAATCTCGGCGCTACCGAATAAACCAATCCTCTCTCCCAACACCATCACCGTTCCCCCTGGTGCGGTTAGAGAACCTGTACTCGTCACTTGATTCCCGTATAACGCCAGAGTTTGTCCCGACTCTACGGCTAAATTTCCCTGATGATTAATATCTCCTGTCGGTGGCGTGCCATACTGCAATCCCGGCGTCACATTAATCGTCAACAATGGCGGCGCTTGGGGATTCGTCGCACTAAACTCACTGCCATCAGGAAACGTAAAACTATTCGCCGTCGAAGCCACAAACGAACCGCCAACATCCAACCGCGCATTCTCACCAAACACAACCCCATTGGGATTAATTAAAAATAGATTCGCCGTGCCATTTGCCCGAATTAACCCATCAATATCAGAAATCTTAGAACCCGTCACCCGCCCAAAGATATTCTCAATCTGTAAAGCATTATTAAAAAATGCCTCTCCCCCGGTCTGTACAGAAAACTCATCAAAACTATGGAACAGATTTACCCCACGTACCGTTCCCCCCTCAATTAGGCAAACTGGACACCCCGTCACCTGAGAATTTACCGGGAGTGTATTATCGGGGACAATTTGAGCCGATGCCGTCGTTACATTTGTCCAAAAGCCAAGAACAACGCTGCCAATCCAAAAGGGGTTTATCCAGTTTTTCATCATCCTTTTCCTTTATAGCTTTCGTTTTCCATTGCGGGGAAGAAAACCTTTGTTGAACTGTGCATCCTAAGCTAACAACTTGTAGGGGCGACCCGCTTGCATAAATTAATAATGTAGTCAGTTTAATTTGCTAGGGTCGCCCTTTTCTGGCGTGGCAAAGCTCAACTTGTGGAATAAATTGCATCGGATTTCATGAATGCACATCGGTATTTTGAAGGGCGCACGTCGGTGCGCCCCTACTATCAAATTAGCAGCGCCACACCACTCAATTGCCACATTACTCCTTGGCATTATTTTCACTAACCTGTATATCTTCAAAATTTGATATCAACGGTGCATGAGTAATGTCTTCCAACTGAGCATATTGCAACAAGTCTTCCCACGCCGATACCACCTCTGGATTATTCGGTTGAGTTTGGCGAAGTGCCGCCAGATTAACCACCGCATCCTGCCAAATTCCAGCCTGAGCATACACCGCGACTTGCTCCAAATCAGTCACTTGATCTAATGAACGGGTTAGGATTGAATCCGGTGAGACGCGGCGGATTGATCCCTCTACAAAGGGATCATCTGGACCACTGACTTGACACGTCATCGACACTAACCATTTATAATCTTGACCAACTGCTAAAGGCGGCGCAGTTTCAGGCAAACTAATGCTATAAATTCCTGGAGTTGCGGTTAAATTAAGGTAAGCTGCCTCACCAATTGGTTGACCTTCCTCATCTTCCAGTCTCAGTTCTAGGACTTGAGCAGAGGTTTGCGGAACATAAACCAGAAATGTCGGTTTTTCTGATACTGTTAACTGGAAATTTATGCCAACCGGGGATTGCTCCAATTCTTTTAATGGTTGGGCATCCAAGACAGAGGGAACAAGCACCGTCAGGGATTGAGATGCAGTGGTATCTTCTGCCACACCCTGATCAGCGGAACATTGTCCCTCATGTCGCCTTCCTCCACCTGTGGTGATTTCTGGTGCAGGTTGGCTGGGGTTCGGTTTAAAAATTACCTGTTTTGACTTAACATTAGAGAACGTTTGGGTCTGTGCCTGCGCTGCGATGAAGAAACCAGGAATTATCCCTACTTCTAATAACACTGCGGCTGAGAGAACCAGAAGATACTGAGGGAGTTTTGTGCAAACCATAATCATCTCTTAATCACGATTAATTAATGAACTGACGTTATACATTGAGCCTGTTTTTGGGTTGAATGGTTATCGCGTCAGCACCCGATTATCCATTCGGCTGACAATACCTTACACAGTCAGAATCTGTCATTCTGAACGAAGCGATAGCGTAGTGAAGAATCTCACAAAATGCTTGGTTGCTGTTCCTTCGCTTCGCTCAGGACTCCGTGAACCATGACAAAAGCTCAGTTTGTGACCGTGAACAGTATATATTTTTCTCTCATCAATAGAGTTAATCAGAACGAATCGTTAAATTGATCCATTCCCTGAGGGGTCAATTCATCTTGGGTAAAGCAGAGAAACTATTCTCTCTATCCATTTCAGCTAAAACTCCTGAAAGACAAGACTTCCAGCTAAATTCTGGAAATATAGGCTCAGTCGCTCTACTCATCCAAAACCAAGGTGCAAGCCTCCCTAGCGAGCATCATTAGGGCTAGCTTTCACCTGAAGTTGATAGGAATAAGTATTTATGCACCCTTACATATCCGATCAAGCACCATCAAATCACTTGATCCGATTCCTTATCTTATCTAGGTAATATCCTAGCTGTTAGGTAATGTCAATAAAAGTTTACTATTTTTTGCTTCTTCGTTTTGTATCGTCTTGTATCATTTTGGCTGTTGTTGTATCGAATTATACGCTATTTTTCAGATTATCTTGCTTAGAGCCTGTCGGGTATGCTAGGAAAGTGTAACAAATCTGCTAATGTGGTGCATTTGTTCTGGGTTGTTGGTGGGGTTGATACCAGGAAACTCAACAGAATATAGAGCTAAGGTTCCCTGACGACAAACGCAATCAAAGCCAATTTCCCAGCAACACAAACGGTGCCCAATAGAAAGGATGTCTGAATCTCGACTGCTGCAATAGCGCCAATTGAGCCTGACGCAACGCTTCCGCCTTGGTAACATTGGCTTGTGCCAATTCCTGATAGAATTTCACCATTAACATCGCTGTAGACTGATCATCCACTGACCATAACGTCGCCAACGTACTCCGCGCCCCCGATCGCACCGCAACTCCAGCTATTCCTAACGCCGCCCGTTTGTCACCTGCGGCGGTTTGACAAGCACTCAATACCAGCAATTCAATCGGTTGACGTTCCCTCTCCTCCCGCGCCTGGAGGACTTCACCCAATTGTTTCACATTGACGCGATCGTCCCACGCCAAAATAAAGGTATCTTCAGCATCAGAACTAAATTGACCGTGAGTGGCTAAATGAACCACCGGAAATGACGCAGCACTTATCTCTTTTTGCATCGCCGCACTGGTAAACTGTTGATTCAGCAGCACCTGCGCCGGAATCTCCGCCTGAATCTGCTGTATCTCCGACTCCACACCCGGTAACGGCGGAAAGTTCTGTTTTGCCTCACTTAATCCCCCCACTAACACCTTGATTGGGCTGCGAGTCAAGGGTTGGGGTTCCAGGATTTGTAGACTGGGAGTCAGGGCGACACTGTATTTCTCAATCAGATATTTTTCACCATCATATAACGCCGCCATGGGCAGACTTTTCAGCGAACCATCTAAGGCAAATACTAAGGTTTTAATCTCAGACGCCGCTAACTCCGTCTCAATTGGTTGCACCAACCAATCGTACAATTGTTTAAACAGAGGTAATCGTTCGCGATCGCTCGCCACTCGTCGCAGAGAACGGCGGGTTTGAGCCAAAACCGTTTCTACTTCCGTCTCAGATATATTAGTCGCGTAATGTCGTAAAGGTTGATTAGCAATAGCCACAATCACCTCCAATCGATCCGGTAAAATAATCGGATAAATAACCGCCGCATTCGCATCAACTTGGTCAACAGATTCCGGTTGCGCCGTCAAACAAGCCTCACGAAAGAAGTTATCTAATTCAGCCAATTGTAGCGATTCAATCACCTCACGGGCTTGAACTAAATTCTCCTGGCTAACCGCTTGATTCCCCGGTTGCAATAGTAAACTAACAAGTTGGCGATAAATCGGTTCTACACTTTCTCGAAATGAGAACTGCAATTCTAAATTTGTCGCTACTAAATCATTCCGTAGGGAATTGAGAGAATGAATCGCTTCTTGATAAGCAGCAACGGCGCTAGGATAAGCTGAATCATCGGCAATCCCTCGGTTTATCTGAGCTTTCAGCAGCCGTCCTAACTGCCATTGCCACAAATAAGCAATATCAGGAGAATTGACCGATTGCGCCAACAGCAATGCCTGTTCTGTTAGGGTTTTCGCTTCAGACCATTGTTGAATATACTCGTAAATCTGACCCAAATAACCCAAGCTGTAGGATTCTGCTCGTTTGTCTCCTAACTCTTTTGCTTGCTCAATTCCGGTTGTCAAAATTTGAGCAACTGTTTGTGGGTTCAGGGTGGATTTAGTGGCGTTAACGGTTTTCCCCAGAACGTTATTAGTTAAACCAACGCCGACGATGGGGAATGGGGCGGGTTTAGTTACGTTAGCGGTTTCCTCCGGAAGGTTAGAAGTAAAACCCGCCCCTACAATTCCGGCTTGCTGACGCCACAGTTTGAGGAAACTTTGGCTAAAATTAATTCGGGCATAAATCGTGCTACGATTGGTGGGTAAATTGGCAAATTTGGACTGTATTTTCTCGGCTAGTGTTTCCGCGCCTGCCCAATTTTCGAGTTCTATGAATAAACGCAGTTGATTTAATTGTGCCTGTAGGGTTGTTGTTGGTGAACCAGAAGACGCGATCGCGCTTTGATAAAACTCAATTGCCGCCTTCAATTCTCCCTGACTATACGCCGTATTCCCCAAGCTCAAAAATGCCGCCGTAATCCCTGAGGATAAGTCTAACTTTTGGGCAATAGTTAAACTTTTCTGCAATACTGTCTGCGATTCTTCCAAGTCACCCACTAAGCGCAACATATCGCCAAAACTCAACAATCCCGCCGCCTTTATCGCGGAGTCAGGCTGATTTTGCAGCAATTGGTTCACCTGTTCTAATGTCGCCCTAACTCGCGGATAAAACCCCAAAACTCGCAAGGCTTGCGCTTGATTCATCAAGCTACGCACCACCCCAGTTTCATCGCCCACCTGCTGATAGGTTTCTGTCGCTTCTTCCCACGTCTTCAGTGCCTGTTCCGGTTGTCCCTGTGCCAGTTGCAGCTTCCCCTGAGTATTCAGCGCCTGTGCTAAAACCGTCGTGCGATCGCGACTCGCCGTTTCAGTTTGCAAAAGGTGTAAACTCTTCTCAATTGCCTGATTCCCTGGCGTCCACTGTCCCAACTGCTGATAGGCGAGTGCTAAATTGCTCAGTACCATGGCTTGATTCAGGGAATCCCCTTGACTAGCAAAGATATCGGCTGCCTGTTGCCAAGCGGTTACAGCGGCGGCAAATTCCCCCGATTGATACCGTTGTAAACCCACTTTCACCAATTCAGCCCCATTTGGGGGAGAAACCTGAACCACGGCAGTATCGGGAATTGCCGCATTCACCTCCAGGATTCCCATTCGCCTGGGGAAATCTTGCCACGTCAATGCAACCGTCAACACCGTAGTCACACCAACTAAGCTGAGATACTTGAGGAATCGCTTGAATCGTTTTCCTGTAGCGCTCATTGGACTATCCTGAAATGGAACTATGCCGTGAATCCAACTTTAGGATACTCCGCTTCATTGAAAAGGGGCAGAATTCAAAGCCTCTCTCCTTGCAGGAGAGAGGTTTGGAGAGAGGTTCTCCAAATCCCGTGAACATAAGGTTAGTCAACCCAAACCCTCCGGATAGAGGAACTGCGATCGCGGGAAATAAATACAAGACCCACATATCGCCTAATTTTTAAATTTAAGCGATAATGTGGGTTTTACTCAGGGTTCAGCAGGGTGCATCTGCTGTGGCTGGCAGGGTGCATCTGCTTTTCTTAGTTTGCCTGTTCCAGCGCGGTTTTAGGTGTAGCTATGATAAAGATGGTTTGAAGAGTTTGTGAAGCATGGGGGGATGGGGGAAATAGGGAAGCTAGAGGAGCATGTAGAGACGTAGCATGCTACGTCTGGGGAGCTGGGGAAGCTGTTGGCGTTATTTCTGCCTGTACTAGGTTTAGCGGCATGATTGAGCGTCTCAAGACTTATCATGATTGCCCACTTCCACTCTCAAAGCGATGGATTGAGGAGAGTACACATCAGCAGGATTCCCTTTTTCGGCAAAATTTGATTTATTGGATAAAAACCTCTAGGTGTAAGCGAGTGAATCACATTCCCCCTATTGATCTGGCACGACAGTATAAACACATTGAAAACCAAGTCAGTGTAGCTGTTCAGGAGATACTCACCTCCGGACGTTACGTTGGTGGGCTTGCGGTTCAAGGCTTTGAGGAGCAATTTGCGGCGTACATGAATACCAGCGAATGCGTCGCCTGTAACTCTGGCACAGACGCCTTGTATCTGGCACTGCGAGCCTTAGAGATTGGAGCAGGGGATGAGGTGATTACCACGCCCTTCACGTTTATCGCCACGGCGGAAGTGATTACCCGGGTGGGGGCGACACCTATTTTTGTGGATATTGATCCCCAAACTTTTAATCTTGACGTTAATCAGATTGCGACGGCGATTACGCCGAAAACGAAGGCGATTCTCCCCGTTCATTTGTTTGGACAGCCTGTGGATATGACGGCGATTATGGATATCGCCCAGGCGCAGGGTTTAGCCGTGATTGAAGACTGCGCTCAAGCCACAGGCGCGGAATGGGCAGGACAAAAGGTGGGTAGTATTGGGCATATTGGCTGCTTTAGCTTCTTTCCCACCAAAAATTTAGGGGCTTGTGGGGATGGTGGTGCTGTGATTACCAATGACCCAACCCTGGCAGCTACAATACGAATGCTGCGCGAACATGGAATGCGCGATCGCTACCACCACGAAGCGACAGGGATCAATAGCCGTTTAGATGCCCTACAAGCGACCATTTTACAAATCAAATTAGGTTATCTTGATCAGTGGAATCAGGTTCGCTCTCAGATTGCTGATCGGTATCACCAGTTATTACAACCTCTTCCAGAAATCGCCTTACCTCAAGAAACTCTAGGAAGCCATGCTGTCTGGAATCAGTACACGATTCGTCTAACTAAAGACAGCCGCATCAGTGACTATCGGGATCAGGTTCGCCAAAATCTGCAACAGATGGGCATTATTTCGATGGTGTATTATCCCCTACCCTTGCACTTGCAGTCGGTTTATCAGAGCTTAGGGTATCAAGTGGGTGATTTTCCAGTTGTTGAGCAAGTGTGTCACCAAGTTTTGTCTCTACCTATATTTCCAGAATTGTCCTTTGAGGAACAACAACAGGTTGTTTATGGTTTAAAAGATTGCTTGATTAGTGCGGCTGAATAACTCTCAGTTCACGCGATTTCAACTTGAATCAAAATATCATTTAGTGCAAGCGGGTCGCCCCTACAGGGATTCGGTCGCCTTGCGCCCAGGGAACAGGTGTTTCTCTCATCCATAACGGGCGCGATTTCCGCCAAGGGTGCGATCGCTCTACTCTCTTTGCATATACTCTTAATTTTGTCAATATAATCTGAATAGAAATTTGGGGTAACAGAGGTTGGCATACTACCCATGGTCAACGGTGTCACCTTTACCCAAGGAGAACGTGAAAACTGATACCATCTTCTATAGCCTGTTTAAAGAGTTCCCCAGTATCTTCTTTGAACTGATTAACCAATCCACAGAACCAGCCGCGACGTATGAATTCACCTCTCGTGAAATCAAACAACTCTCCTTTCGAGTTGATGGGTTGTTTTTACCCAAGAACGAAGCCTCTAACCAACCCTTCTACCTCGTCGAAGTTCAGTTTCAACCCGATGAGAATTTATACTATCGTTTATTTACGGAACTGTTTATCTTTCTGAATCAATACAAACCCCCTCATCCTTGGCGAGTTGTAGTCATTTATCCCACTCGCCGGATTGAACGAGAACAACCGTTACAATTTCGAGAACTCTTCAGTCGAGTACAACGGATTTACTTGGACGAGTTAGGAGAGGCTGAATCAGATTCCTTGGGGGTAAAAGTTGTTAAGCTAGTGACAGAGAAGGAGCAAACAGCACCAGAGAAGGCAAGGCAGTTAATTGAACAAGCCCAAGTCGAGATAACTGATGAAACAAGAAAACGTGATCTAATTGATTTAATCGAAACAATCATCGTTTACAAATTACCGCAAAAAAGTCGTCAGGAGATAGAAGCCATGTTAGGGTTAAGTGAACTCAAACAAACCAAAGTGTATCAGGAAGCCAAGCAAGAAGGGTTAATAGAAGGTAGACAGGAAGGGTTGACAGAAGGTGAACTCAAAGCCAAGTTAACCGCTATACCGCGCATGATCGAGTTTGGATTAAGCGTGGAGCAAATCGCTCAGTTGCAAGATTTGCCACTGGAAGTTGTCCAACAGGCGTCTCAGTTATTCCATCAGCAAAATGTGGCGGCTTTGGTTGAACTGTTAAATAATCAACGTTCGCTTTTTTCTCAACAAGATTTAGCGGCATTGGTTGAGTTAATTGAACCCTTACCCGATAAAATAGAAGACCTATCCTACGCGATCGCCCAGTGGTGCAAGCAGGAGGGAAATGCTGTACAGCTAATGGCTTGGCGTCAAATCCGATCGGGCTTATTGAGTGCGATGGTAGAGAAGCTCTTGGGGAGGAATTCTGATACTCAGGAAACTCCATCGGTTTCCGTGAACAAAGCCATGGTGCAGAATGCCGTTGAGTCAGGAGAGTCATTTGAGTGAGCGATCGCGCCATCACATCCACCTAGGGCAGTAGATTTAGATATTACTGTGTCCCTAGTGCAGCTGGCATAAAAATACTTGAGCAGCTTCGTAGATACGATGAAGCAGGGGGAGCAGAGGGCGCAGGGGAAGCGGGGGGAGATATTAGCTGTTCAGTTATTTCTGCCTTCTTGCACTAGGAATATGATCGCCCGTTGGTTGTTTAAAAGATTGCGTGATCAGTGCGACTCGATAACCGTCGCTATCTCAACGTATTCGCGCAGCATAAACCCGTTATCGTAGTCTGGCGTGGCGAGTTAGGTCAAAATAAAACTATTAGCCACCCGGTCAACGGATTAATTTTGTGCGAGTTGTTCTCGTCTACCTCACCCATAGTGGTGGATTGTTGACCATCTGTTTCTTGATTCACAGATGGATACCGACTCTCAGGGAACCCCTCTGGGCGACTCTATTCTTGGCGCTGATGGTGGCAGAATGGAATCTTAGCACAGGGCAAATTGTAGAGCCGAATCCCCCATTCCCTAGCATTCAACAAATTTGGTCTCGCAGTTGCTGGCATCTGGGTTTTGTGCTAGCAGGACTCAGTTATGTCTTGCTAGCCGATGAGATCTTTATTGACCTATTTTTTGTTCCCGCTTCTATGCCACCTTGGGGACTCTTATGGCTATTAACCCCGCTAAGCTTAACCGACATTGCCAGCCGAAGTACGCGATCGCGCCAAGGGAACAAAGAGGCTAATTCCTTCCCCAGAGAGTCACTCAACGATTCCCTGATTAATCCGTGGTCATCGGTAGACAACACTGAGTTAGACTCAGATTCTACTCCTGATCAGGAGCTAAACTCAAGGCAAATCCAAGTATTTTGGTGGAGTGCGATCGCCTTATTTCTCGTCCAAGGGCTAACCCTATTCCAACCGGATATCAGTCTCATCGGTTTGGGTGTTGCCACTTTCGTGATGTTTATCAATAGCTGCTATCTCAAGCAACCCTTAGCCGCCGCGATCGCGATTGGATTTAGCCTAAGTTTTGGTGCAGTATATCTGGGACAAGGCATTGCCGGATTACCTTCAGTGTCTTCTGCTGATTGGTATTGGGTGGGCGCGATCGCCATTTTCGGATTATGGCTGCTACGGGCTGGCTTAACGCCCCAGTCTAGCAGGCTAGCTCAATTGTACGCTCAAGCCTGCGATCGCTGGGCAATGGCTTTGTCTACTACGGAACTAGGACTACTGACGCTGCAAAGCACCAATATGTATCTAGAATTCATTCCATCCAGTTGGCAGTACCTGAGTGCATCAATGCTCATTGGTGGTGCTATTCTTTACCGATATTGGCATTCTTTTCCCAAATTCAGTATTTACGGCATTAGTTGGGCAATAGAATTGACAATAGCTAATGCGATTGTACTGCTTAATGGTTCATCCTTAATCCTCGGTGCGGCGAACATTATCCTGGCATTTATAACACTAATTCTTAACCGTTGGTGGTTTGCCCGTTTAGGTGGGGAAGACGGGGAGCATTTAGAGACGTACCATGGCACGTCTGGAAGGTGGAGAGAAAATTGGCAAGAGATACTGGAATATTTACCCTTAGTCTATGCCATGATTGGCATTAATTTGCGCTTTTCTTATTTCACTCCCTATACAGGGTTGCTCACCCTAGGCGCGGCTTTAACAGGCATTATCCTAGGGCGTCGCCGTACTCAAGCCAAAGGTATCACCTATCTTTTTCTGGTAGGTATTTCCCTTGCCTGGTACGAATTGGTAATTTATTCTCTGATTGGCATTAGTTTACGCTTTTTTTATTTCACCCCCTATACAGGGTTGCTCACTTTAGGTGCGGCGTTAATCGGTATCAGCGTAGCGTATCACCGTACTCAAGCCAAAGGTATTATCTATCTTTCTCTGGCAGGTATTTCCCTGGCTTGGTATGAACTGGTGATTTATCAGATACTGCAAAGCGACGGGGAAAATCCTGGGAATGGCTTGATTATTTTAGCGTTAGTCACGGCTGTACTCTGCGGTATTTATCGTTCACTCGCCTGGTTTTTGCGTTGGCAAAGCCTGTTCCAAAGAAACGTATCGAGCGATCAGGCTACACTTTTTCATATCAGCGTCACCCAAATCGAAATTACCGCCCACATTCATTGGGCAATGGGTAGTATCTTGATGGTTATAGCGGCTGGGATGTCTGTGGGAACCCCCCCTAACCTGATGGGATTCGTTGGACTTGTTCTTAGTTTGATACTGGCTAGTTATGCGTTTTTCCAAGGAAATTTACGAATTCAACAACGCCAGTTTTCTCCCTCATCTCCCTCATCTTCCCCATTTTTTCCAGAGTCTGACATCTGGATATACGCCGGATTAACCGAGGTTGTCGCCATTGGTATTTATGCGCGTTTGATGTGGACACCGTTAAGCCTATTTGATCCCTGGCGAGCCATCATTGTAAGTCTATTCGCGATCGCGGTTTATCAAACGTCCTGGTGGCGGTGGGGATGGAATGAGCAGCCTTGGCAAAGATACGCCACGATATTGCCTCTTCTGAGCATTTTAATCAATCCTCAAACCCTCTCTTCTTTTAATTTATTGGTTTTTGCAGGTTTTTATGCCTGGGTCACCAATCGCCAATCTAATTTACGGTGGACATACTTAAGTTTATTTTTCATCGATTGGGCAATTTGGCGTGTTTTGCAAAGCCAGCAGGTTACTGAACCCTTAGCGTATGCTGCCGTGATTGGTTATTTTTTCCTCTACATCGCCCAAGTTGATCCAGAATTAAGATTACCGCAAAAACGGAATTGGCGTCACTACCTCCGCTTACTGGGTAGCGGCATAATCTGTTTGGTGGCGTTAGGATTGCATCAAAACGTTGGACTCATTCCGGGAATTATTAGTCTGGTTGCTATTGTGGCTGGATTAGGACTGCAAGTTCGGGCATTTTTAATGGTTGGAACGGTCACATTTATTTTTACAGTATTCTACCAGTTAGTCTATTTGGGTTTTCGCTACCCATTCTCTCAGTGGATTATGCTCATAATTGCTGGCATTATTTTTATCAGCATAACCGCTAACATTGTCAAGCGACGTGAGCCAATTCTTGACCTTGTTCAAGATTGGATCGATCAATGGCGAGAATGGGAGTAGACTAGGTGGGGGCAATTAAAGTTAACGGTTGAGATTAGGGAACAGGGAACAGGGAACAGGGAACAGGGAACAGTAAGGGTTTGAGGGACATTCACAGAACTTAACCTAGTTCGCTTTATTTCCACCGACCTAAACGCCGAATTTTACATCAACAGAGGGTCAACATCGAGCGCAGTCGAGATGTTGAAACCATTACCCATTGCCTATTCCCTATTGCCTTTCCCCACCACCAGACTTATTCAGCAGCCCCTACTTAATCTGCAATCTGGCTTCTGTCTCCTTTGCCCTCTGCCCCGGAGCCTTCTGCCTCCTGCTATAACAAATTAAATACATAACAGCTTATAATTCCTCAGTACCCCTCCAGATGTCTCTGTCGTGATTGCAATTTATCCAGGCAGCTTCGATCCGATCACTCTAGGACACCTCGATATCATTGAGCGTAGCTGTAAGCTCTTTGAGACTGTCATTGTTGCCGTACTCCGCAACCCGAGTAAATCGCCATTGTTTACAATACAAGAGCGAGTACAACAGATTCGCGGCTGTACCCAACATCTCTCGAATGTCGAAATCGATAGTTTCACAGGTTTGACTGTGGACTATGCCAAACTCAAGAATGCTCAAGTCTTACTGCGGGGACTACGGGTGCTTTCAGACTTTGAGAAGGAACTCCAGATGGCGCATACCAATCAAACCCTCTGGGATGAAATAGAAACCGTTTTTCTCGCCACGTCTAACGAGTACAGTTTTTTAAGTAGTAGCGTAGTGAAAGAGATTGCCAAATTTGGCGGATCTGTTAACCATCTTGTTCCCCCGCAGGTTGCCCTAGATATTTGCCGATGTTACGCCCAGAGTCATCCCGCATCGAACCCAACCAACTCCCAGAACCCAACCCCCCAGAGAAACGCCTTTCCTCTGGAACCCCCGATGTAGATATCCAGCGAGAACTCACTAAGCTAGAGGAGATGCTGTTTGATAGCCCACACATCCCCTTGACCAAGTACACGTTGATTGATGAAGAAGCGTTCTTAACCCAATTGGATGTAGTGCGGGCGAGTCTACCAGAGGCGTTTGAAAAATCTCAAAAGATTGTTCAGCAAGGGGAAGATATTCTCCTACAAGCAGAAGACTATGCCCAAGAAATCCTAGAAGCTGCTGAACGACAAGCTCAACAGATTCTGGATGACATGGGGATTGTGCAACAAGCAGAACTGGAAGCCAAGCAAATTCGGCAACGGGTTCAGCAAGAGTGTGAAACGCTGCAGGAACAAACCCGGACTGACATTGAACAGATGCGCCGACAAGCCCAGCAGGAATTGGCACAACTGCGCCAACTCGCACTCGAAGAATGCGAAGACATTCAAAACGGTGCGGATGATTATGCTGATTCTGTACTCAATAGTATCGAGCAACAGCTTACTGACATGCTGAGGGTGATTCGCAATGGACGTCAGCAACTTTACCAGGATGTACCACCCGGACAACCGCAAGATAAAGACGGGATTGGCGGATCTGGGTCTCGTTCATCCTCAGCGTCACCGAAAAAGAAGAGCGGGTAAGGGTTGAGGTTGCCCCTCTTCCCGCCCCTAAGAACCTTGATTTAGAGGAATAAAATTATCATGGAGACTGACCAACCCGTCACCATAGATAACTTTGATTTCATGCTCACGTCCATTTTGCCCAGAAATAGTATAAAGAAACTGCTGACGCTCAGACTCTACACCAATAAACTGATAATTGAGTGAGTCTAAAGAGAATAAATCCTTGTATTGTGATATGATTCCCCTCAACTCGTCTTGACTAAACAAGGTTTCCTCAATATTCAAAACTTGGCTCAGCTTGTCGATGTCTTGATTTTGAATGGCATCTATATACCGTTCTACTAAACGGTTAGCGTAAACGGAATAGAGCAAAAATGGATCATCTAGCTGAATGGTTTGGTCTTGATAAACAGCAATCTGTTTACTAAGTCCACGATTGTTAGCGATGCGGTAATTAAAGCGTTGAATTGGGGTTCGATCGCCTGTTTCACCCAGTTGTTCAACACCCAGACGCTCAAAATCAGTTATCTCTTCCCCTTGAAAATAATCCTGATAATGATTGAGTGCCGCTTGCACATTTTCAGGGGCGCGATCGCGTTCCATCAAGTAGGGCATAAAGAAGTTAACATTTTCCTGATTAATTGCCTGAATTGTGGCAGCAATTAACACATCAGCGTCTGCGGGTGTTAGGGGTTTAGCCGTTTGAGCGTCGGGAACTTGAGTTATGGTTTTTGGTGGTACTGTTTCCCCTTGGCTGGAAAATGTCTCGGCTTGAGAGCATCCAAAAAAGAGAAAACTGCACAGACTAATTATCAAAACGATGGACTTATTCATACTCGAATCAGGTAAACGGTTTAATGTCGCCAAATCTTCGTCGTTGGCGCAACGACTACTAATAATTCTCCATCTGGACTAAACTGAAGTCCGGGCAAACTAATGTCAGATTCAATTCGAGTATAAGAAGAAGGATTTGATTATGAGGTTATCTGTTTCTCCAGGAATTTAACTTCCCCCATCCGGCTCATACTTTCGGGTAAGCTCAATAGTCAGGAGTTAACCCAAGACTGCTCGGATAAGCTCTAATTTAATTTTTTTCCAGACGTTCCACCACAACGCCTCTACAACCCCTACTTCCCATTCCCAGTTAAGGATTCCCCACTCTCAACCATCAAATCGAATTTTGTCTGACAACTTAAGTTTTTCACCCAAATGGGTGACCTAAAAGCATGATGTCAGAAATGATATTACCACTTATTTTATAAGTAGTACCTTTCAACGTTAGCAGGATTACAAGCCTACAAAGTCAGTTGCTATATCTGAACATTTGAGCAACAACCATATAAGTAACAGGAATTACCAGGGCGTAAACCATGACAAAAATTGCCTTAAACCTACTTCAGTTACTGTTGATTCTCTTGACCTATTGTTTTCTGATCTACCAAGTCTGGCGAAAGCAAAAAAAGTTATTGAAAAAATGCGCCTCCCTGAATAATGGTATGAGGCACTGTTGTGTCAAGTACTTCAAACAGGATAAGTCAAGGAGGATTCCCAATTTCTATAGAATCAGCAAACCCGTAGTTTTAGAATATGGTTATAATCGCGGTCGTTGTTTGATCCAGGAAGGAAAAAAACTCAAAGAAACGCTTCAATTTAATACTCAACAAACAAAAATAATCTTATTCCATGCAAAATCACAATTAGTTCAGTTACCGAATTTAATTAGATTTACCTCTGAAAATTCCGAAGATGAGAGTGTTAGCTACGCCAATTATTACTTTTTCGCCACTAATCCATTTGGGCGACCTGATAATCAAAAAACCAAACAACTCTTTGCCCAACTTGAATTTATTTTCAAGCCTGAAGGCGTCAGAGTTGTCAAGCAAAAACCCTGGATAAAAATTTTATCCTACCTCTGTGTCATTGTTGCGATTGGCAGTGTTTTCTTTGCCATCAATAATGGTTATCGTGCCGCGTTACAACATGGACCAACCCTAGTTGCGACGACCAAGCAAGGTGAGGTTTTTACTGCCACCAGTCACTATCTTTATCAGTTCGATGCTCAAGGTCAAGTTCAAAATCAATACTCCCTAGAGACTTTAGGTATTAAAGATTTAACTGATCTTTATGCCCTTGATCAAAATCAATTATTAATTGCGGATTGGCAGCAAGGAAACATCCAACGATGCCAACTTGACCAAAGTCGTTGTGATCCATTACCCAGTTTTCAGCATAATTCCCCAGAGTCTCCCATGTTTAAGGGAGCATTTAAATTTGTGGTTGATGCTAAACACAACCTAATTTATGCGACAGACGCCGGATGGCATCGCTTACTAGTTTTGGATCAAGAAGGGCGAGAACTTGAAAGTACACGAGGCAAAGATTTATTGCTCTGTTATCCCAATGGAATAACTCTGAATAACGACGGAAAATTAGTTGTCGCCGATAGCAATAATTTGAGAATCCTCACCTGGTCAACGAATCGCCAAGGGCTGAATCTCATTCCCGATCAATCGATTGATATGATTCAATCCCCTAGACCAGAAATTCGCTGTACTCCACAGGAAGAGCCACGCAGCGAAATACCTCTAGTGCGACTTTTTCAAGCCCAATTCGAGAGGGATATGGAGTACGAATTAAAAGGAGACGCGATCGCCTTAGAACCAGCTCACGAAGGTCGAGTTTTTCCCATCTTTTTGCAGCAAGATAACCAAGGGTTTTGGTGGGTATTGGTTGGGGATCGTAACTTTAATCGGGATGACCTGTTACGCTTTGATCCAGACTGGCAAAATCCGATTCTGGTTAATCTACCGGGTTCAGAGGATATTTCCCATATCGCCGTCGGATCAGATCAGCTAATTTTGACCCAACCGAGTCGCTATCGTTTATTTTCAGTCTCTTTAAATGATCTCACTGTTAAGCCCTTTGGTGATGACAGATTTGAGGCGATGATGCAACAAGAACAACAGGCAAAATCCAATTTATGGTTGCTTTACCTGTTCAGTTTATTGGTTCCTCTGTTAGGATTATTCGGCTTAATTGTGTTGGTCATTTTCGATCTGCAACAACAATGGGCTGATATTATTAAGTCTTAGGCTAAAGGTAGTACATGATTAAGCGTTTGCCGTCAAGATTTAATATTTTCCCCACACCCCACACCCTACACCCCACACCCCACACCCCACACCCCACACCCCACACCCCACACCCCACACCCCACACCCTGTCTCTACCAAGGTGTATTGCACCCAATCGAGAAGTGCTTAAAGCTTCTGGGCTTCGTACTTAATTTTTGGCAAGAATGTGCCAGCCCCTACAAAAATCCTGCCTTCTGCCTTATTTCCACCTCTAGCAAGATTACCAGGTTTGAGATTTTAGGTACTCTACTTGGGGCATACTCGTAATGCAAAGTTTACAAGATTCCGCCGCAGAGCAGGCTACCCTGTAGGGGAAATAAACACGATTACACGTTCAATTACATTCTGACGAGAGATATATGACACAACCAAGCTTCGGAGTCATCGGTTTAGCTGTGATGGGAGAAAACCTAGCGCTCAATGTGGAAAGTCGCGGGTTTCCAGTGGCGGTGTATAACCGGACTAGCTCAAAAACGGAAGACTTTATGGCAAAGCGTGCCTCGGATAAAAACGTCACCGCCGCCTATTCCCTGGAAGAGTTTGTCAAAACCTTGGCACGTCCCCGCAAAATCCTGGTTATGGTTAAAGCTGGCAAACCGGTTGATATTGTTATCGATCAACTTAAACCTCTGCTTGAACCGGGCGATATGATTATCGATGGCGGGAACTCCCTCTACGAAGAAACCGAACGCCGCACTAAAGACTTAGAAGCCACCGGACTCGGTTTTGTCGGGATGGGGGTCAGTGGTGGCGAAGAAGGAGCGCTCCATGGTCCTAGCTTGATGCCAGGAGGCACGGATACGGCGTATCAAGAGTTAGAACCGATTTTGACCAAAATCGCGGCTCAGGTGGATGATGGACCCTGTGTCACCTATATTGGTCCTGGGGGTGCAGGTCATTATGTGAAGATGGTGCATAACGGGATTGAGTATGGCGATATGCAGCTCATTGCCGAAGCTTATGATTTGCTCAAACATGGCTTAGGATTGGATCACAAGCAGCTTCATCAGGTGTTTTCCGAATGGAATACGACCGATGAGCTAAATTCCTTTTTAATTGAAATTACGGCGGATATCTTTAAGTACATTGATCCGGATACAAATCAGCCTCTGGTTGATTTGATTCTGGATTCTGCCGGACAAAAGGGAACTGGACGCTGGACGGTGGTTAGTTCTCTGGAATTGGGTGTACCGATTCCCACGATTTATGCGGCGGTGAATGCGCGGGTGATTTCGTCCTATAAACAGGAACGGGTGACAGCAGCGAAGGAGCTCATCGGGACGACGGGTAAATATGAGGGAGATAGCCAAGCGTTTATCAATAAAGTCCGTGACGCGCTTTATTGCTCAAAAATGTGTTCTTATGCTCAAGGCATGGCATTGTTGGGTAAGGCTTCGGAGGAGTTTAATTACAACCTGAATTTGGCAGAAACCGCCCGGATTTGGAAAGGGGGTTGTATTATTCGGGCAGGATTCCTGGATAAGATTAAAAATGCCTTCAATGAGAATCCAAAATTGCCGAATTTATTATTAGCGCCGGAGTTTAAGCAAACCATTCTGGATCGCCAAGATGCATGGCGGGATGTGCTGGTGGCTTCTAATCAGTTGGGAATCCCGGTTCCAGCGTTTAGTGCGTCATTGGATTACTTCGACAGCTATCGGCGCGATCGCTTACCGCAAAACTTGACCCAGGCACAGCGCGACTACTTTGGCGCTCATACTTATGAGCGAACCGACAAGGAAGGGGTTTTCCATACCGAATGGGCGCAGTCATAGAGATATGATCCGCGTCGGTTAAAACTGACAGCTTGCACCATTTTTAGTCAGCCCCGACAGCCGCCCGTAGCCCGGAGTTCAAACTCCGGGCTAATAGCTTAAGTCCATTAAAATGGACTAATACAGCGCTTTTCAATTAGGTGAGGTACACAGACAGACTGGAATTCTTTTGTAGTCGTCTTTAGACGACTTGAACTTTTAGCCTTGGGTTTAAACCCAAGGCTGTGTTTTTTGACTTAAACGACTGGATAACTAGATGGTTATCTCCATCTGAGATGCGACAAGGGGACTCCCGTTATACCCGAAGCGGGTTAGCGGGAGGGGAATTGCCGCCAACTAATAAATTGTCCGATAGGGCATCAAAAGAAGTGAAGATTGATATTCATAACCGTCAGCCTTATGAATGGTTTTTAAGTATTTGGGGTGTACATCAAATTTTTGAGTTGGTAGTTGCAAAACAAAACTAGGTCTAAATCGAATGGCAATTCGACCAACGTACTGACCCGCAAACTTGCCTGTTGGAACATCAGCTTTAACAATGTCCCCTGTTTGAAATCCTTGGAAAGACTTAGCCTTTGGAGCATGAGCCTTTGGAAATCCAAATTTATCAGGACGACAACGTTGTCTCGTGCCATGCCCTTTAGCTGCAATTAGCAAAGGTTTTATCCCTAATAGAAGTAGCCGTTCCGGTGTGGATGCACCTACGCAAGCTGCATCAGTCCAGTGATGTTTTTCAATTCCTCTAATCTTACGATTAAACTTTGTCCGACCACCGGAGCCTACCTCTACTGATAGTCCTGTTGATTGAAGTCTTCTGTACAATTCCCATCGGGTAGCATTAACCGCTGTTGCATCCTTCAATGGTGCTTTTGCACTCCGGAGTATCTTCTTGAGTAAGTCAGGTTTTTTCTTGAGGAACTGCTCAATCGGTTTGTTCCCCTTGGCTTCATTGCACTTACGACAAGCCAGTGTTAAGTTACTAACACGATTACTCCCTCCTCTTGATTTGGCAACAATATGCTCAATTTCTAAAGGGACATTTTCAATGCTACAGTAAGCACAGTTTCTTCCCCATTTGGTGAGCAAATACTCTTTAACCTCAAACCCAAATAACTCACCCCTTTGATACTCAATCCCGCTAATTTCAGGATTTTGCATCTGTTGAAGGTCAAATCGAACTAATTCGGTGGAAATTGCGGTGACTCGGCAGAGTTTTCTAATGCGCCTTACCCAAGTCTCAATATTGGCGATTCGACTTTCAAGAGAAGGTGGTAGCCAACCCTGCTTACGAGTGCGGTTTAAAAAGCGTGGCTTACGGTAACGAGTTTTACGGTTACGACGACCTCTTCTTAATGCTCTCCTAGACTCAAGAGCATTTTTAACCTGTTGCCCTCTGTGAGAGATTTCCAAAGCGTTTGTTACACGCCCGGTTTGCTCTTGAACAACAGCAATACCTGTCACTTTGCTGCCAGGGTCAATTTTAATTCGGTGAGGGTGAACTGTAGAATTCTCGACACTTCTATCTTGCAGAACAATAGTGAACGGATATCGTTTGTGAACATACGCCCTCATGCAGCTTAATAGTTCTCTTGCCCGTGCTGGATGACAGGGGTCAAGAGGTTTGAGATTTTTGTCTAGTACGAAAACTCGCATTACTTTGAGTCTCTCCTTTCGGGTAAAGTTTGCCTCGACAATGTTATTTGAACTTGTTAGGTACAACTCACTGGCTTAACTCATTACACCTGTTTAAAGTTGTACGAAAGAGCTGAAAACTGGCACGTATTCTCAGGTTTCATGATTCAAATAACGTAGTGATTTAACACTTAGTCTGGTCAACTAGAGCTTTTTACAAGCTCCCGTCATACCCGTAGGGTTGACGGTGAGTTGTTGACGGGGTTGGAAGTTACTGGGATTCCCCCTTCTGAATCCTTGCCAACCCCGTAGTGATGATTTATCTGACTCCAAACTTAGTCGTCATCGTCATCGTCGTCATCGTCATCATCGTCGTCATCGTCATCATCGTCATCATCGTCATCATCGTCATCGTCATCGTCATCATCGTCATCATCATCGTCATCGTCGTCATCATCACCGATGTCGGTTTGGTCTCCAGTATCGATATTGGTTTCATCATCGACAGTGTTGGTGTCACCCGTATCGATATTGGTTTCATCATCGACAGTGTTGGTGTCACCCGTATCGATATTGGTTTCATCATCGACAGTGTTGGTGTCACCCGTATCGATAT
>NZ_JAVJQN010000246.1:0-50179 GCF_040218245.1 Coleofasciculus sp. E1-EBD-02
CTTGCGTTTCAATCGCTTAAAGTGCTTTGGATTAGCAATCTTTTCCCCATCGCTGGTCGCCACCAAAGAAGTAACACCTGCATCAATCCCAATAGCTTTATCAAGTTGAGGGAATGTCTTAACCGTATGATCCTCAACCAACACAGAGACAAACCATCGCCCAGAAGCATCCAACCTTACTGTAACCGTAGAGGGTTCACAGTTTTCTGGAAGGGTACGACTCCAGCGAATTGGTAAGGGTTCGCGACATTTTGCTAACCATAATTGCCCATCTTTCCACTTAAAAGCCGAACGGGTAAACTCAGCACTACCGCCATTCCGCTTCTTTTTGAAGTTGGGGTATTTAGCACGACCTGCCCAGAAATTGGTAAACGCTTTTTGCAAGTTCCTCAATCCCTGCTGCAATGGTACACAACTCACGTCATTAAGAAATTGCAAGTCTTCTTGCTTTTTCCAATCTGTCAGCATGGCGGATGTCTGTTTGTAGCCAATCCGCTCCTGCCTTTCGTACCAACCTTCAGTTCGAGTATGCAACGCCAAGTTGTAAACCAGACGAACGCAACCCAACGTGCGGCGCAAGAGTTGTTCTTGTTCCGACGTTGGGTAAAAACGGTATCGGTAGGCGCGTTGAGTCATAGCTCACATCCTACCGCATCTCCTGTAAAAGTGCTAGCTTGACTTGAAAACGCGGCTTTCGAAGCATCGCTGAAAGCGAGGGTCGGAAAGCCGCGAAGATAGATGAACCATGGAGCTAACTTGAGGAGAAGCCGTATCATTCCTGCGTCATTGTCTTTTAGTCGATTAATTGAGAAAGATTAGCATTTGACTCCCACCTAGCTTACACTAGGGAACGGGAGTGAAATCCGGCTTAAACTCCCTGTCATAGCAGTTCTTATGGAAAAATTAATGTCTGGCGACAGACATTAATGATAATATATTGCATTTTGAGAGAAAAATGAATCCCTGGAGTTCTCAACCCAAAACTGGTCAAGTGATTGACATTAATCAAGCCGATCGGTGGCAAGTGTACCGCCGTTTACAGGAACTATCGATCGCGAGTCACTGCGGGATGAACCAGCCACTCACGGCTGAGATTCATGATCCGGTGACGGCGATTCAACTGTGGAGTGTAGTCAGACAGTTAACTGTACCACGCCGAGATTTAGCCTCTTGGCTGGAGGACTGCTGGCGGCTTCCTAGCCGCAGTCGGAAGAGGGGGAGATGAGGGAGCAATGTAGAGACGTAGCATGCTACGTCTGGGAGCAGGGGAAGCAGGGGGAGGTAAGAAGCGATAGTAGTGCCATCTACTCCTACACCCATCTCAAAACTAGGTTCCCTCGAAAGTCGTGAAGAGTCAAAAACATTCTATGGAACAAGCAGCGATTCTACATTTAGAGGACATTACCAAGCACTATGATCAACATACGACTCCAGCCGTAGATCGGGTGACGCTGACTTTGAATCAAGGTGATTTACTGGGGTTATTAGGTCCCTCTGGCTGTGGCAAAACCACTCTATTGCGGATAGTGGCGGGGTTTGAGCGTCCTCAGTCGGGACTGGTTGTTTTAGCTGGACGCCCCGTGGCGGGTTCAGGCTATTGGATACCCCCAGAACAACGGAACACGGGTATGGTGTTTCAAGATTATGCCTTGTTCCCTCATCTGAATGTGGCGGAGAATGTGGCTTTTGGCTTGAAAAACCGCCGCAGTGGGATGAGTCGAACATCCATCAAGAAAAATACGGCTGACGCGATCGCACTGGTAGGATTATCAGGATTAGAGAAACGCTATCCTCATGAACTATCTGGGGGACAGCAGCAGCGAGTCGCCCTCGCCCGGGCGTTAGCACCGCGTCCCAGTTTAATCCTGTTAGATGAACCCCTGAGTAATCTGGATGTGCAAGTGCGTCTGCGGTTGCGCCAAGAAGTGCGATCCATCCTTAAAGAAATCGGCACATCCGCAATTTTTGTCACCCACGACAGAGAAGAAGCCCTATCCATCTCCGATCAAGTGGGAGTGATGCGGGCGGGATGTTTAGAACAGTTGGGAACCCCCGAAGAAATTTATACCAACCCAGCCTCTCGCTTTGTCGCTGAATTCGTCACCCAAGCCAATTTCTTACCCGCCCGTCGTCGGGGACAGTTATGGGAAACTGAGGTGGGTTCGTTTGAAATCAGCAATGGAGAATGTTCCGGTAACATCCAATTCCAGAATGACGCCATCCCTGATTGTGGGGAGTTAATGCTGCGGGAAGAAAATGTAATTCTCAAACCCGATAACGATGCACCCATCTTGATTCGCGATCGCCATTTTTTAGGTCGCGAGTATCGGTATTGTCTCCAAACCCCGTCTGGTAAAGAACTCCATGCTCGCACCGCCCTGAATACACCCTTACCTGTGGGAATCAGAGTTCAATTATCTGTGGCTGATCCATCGATCCCAATTTTTCCCACAATCGCCCCAGGTACACCCATAACTCCAGCCTATTCGTAGTTCGTAGTAAGGGCTTTAGCCCTTCTTCTTTGATCTACAACTTTTTAGACTGGAGAATTTTCTCAATTTGGGGCTGGTGGCGAGCAATCACAACCAAGCGATCGCCCAACATGAGTTGTTCATTTTTGGGTGGGTTAACCAATGTCTCTCGATGTCCCTGAGTTTGCCGTTCCACAGCAACTAAAATACTATCTAGCTCCTCTTTTAGCCATTGAGCCGCATTCCAGAATGAAATACCATTCCATTGCTGGGGTAGGGAAATTTTATAGATTTGGTTCCCCGTTTGCACAGTGAGCAATTCCGCTAACACATCCACAGAACCCCAGTTTCGGACTGAAGTCGCCATTAAATGGCTCGCCAGTTCATCTGCGACAATCACATCTTCCACGCCCGCTACTCGCAGTTGCACATTATTTTTGCCATCAAGAAGTTGAGCGCAGGTATAGATACCCGGATGCAGTTTTTCAATCGTTAATGCCGCTAAAACAGTTCGGGCATCCCGATCCTGATCACTGCGCGGATGTGTGGCATCTGCCAACAAAATAGCCCGTGAGGTGTAATAAATTCCCACCGCTTCCAGGACATCAATTGTGGTGTAATCCCCGGTATAGAAGTAAATTTGGGAACGATTAACATGTTTCAGTTCTCGCTCCGGGGTTTGGATAAATTCAGCAACCACCACAATCGGATGATGTTTTAAACTGGGATCGGCTTGCAGTTGCTCAATCAGCAGATGTCCACTGCGATTCCAGCCACAGATAACAATATGATCGCGGAGTTCGTCCAATTCCCAGTATTTAATTTCCATCACTGTTCTCAATCGTTGTACCATGACGGCGGAAACGACACCCGTAAACATGGCAAACATCGTCAAGCCACCCAGGATTACTATGAGTGTAACCAATCGCCCCGCATCGGTTTGAGGTTCACCGCCGATGGGTTCTCCGGATACCAGGGTAAAAAAGCTCCACCAAAGGGAATCCTTCACAGAGGCGAAATCTGGATTGTTAAAGCCCTCTAGCAAGTGAATCGCGATCGCGCCGACTAAAATAATTAAACCGACAACCAGCAATACGCCAATCTGTACACCAATACTCGTGGCTAAGGTAGAGCCAAGACGATTTAAATTCTGATTGAGTAGGATTCCCACCCGCAATAGCCGTAAGAGGCGCAACACCCGCAACAGGCGAAAGGCTCGCAATAGGGGCAATACGGCAATAATATCTAACCAATAGTGGCGGAAGAAACGGCGTTTATTTTTAGCAGCAAAATAGCGAATTGTCAACTCGATAATAAAGATGCCAGTGAGTAGTTCTTGAGTCAAATAGACAAGTTTATAGGCTTGAGTGTTATTATCAAGCGTGACTTCTGCAATCACCAGGATCACAGAAAGCAGAATGAGAACGATCAGCGCCAGTTCAGTTTGGGGGGCATGGATAAAACGATCCAAGCGAGCTTGTCGGGTTTTGTTGGGCATGTCGAGGTATGAGAATCTCTCTTGAATTCAGAGACATTTATCTATACTGAACAATAACGCTTAAAAGGTCTTGTTCTATGGCGGTCAAAAATTCCCAAACCCATACATTTAAACAGTCCCAGGCGATGTCCAACCTACCGCCCCTAGAAAATGGCGATCGCTTAACTCGAAAAGAATTGGAGCGACGCTATCAAGCAACGACAACGATCAAGAAAGCGAAACTAATTGAAGGAGTGGTTTACGTGGCGTCACCGTTACGCTTTGAGCCTCATGCTGAAGATAGTGCCCTTGTGGTTACGTGGTTGTGAGAAGGATTTTGTGTAGGGGCGGGTTTCACGATTATCGTGACTTATCTCACACTAGATGTAACTAAACCCGCCCCGACCGAGGTTTAAATGCAACTCAGTGTCACGCAATGGTCACGTCGCCGGACAAGTAAACATCCTGAATCGTGTGGAACAGCTTAACACCTTCCTCGAAAGGTCGCTGAAATGTCTTGCGTCCAGAAATCAATCCACAACCGCCAGCCCGTTTATTAATCACAGCAGTGCGAACAGCTTGGGCAAAATCATTTTTCCCTGATGAACCGCCAGAATTAATTAAACCTGCACGACCCGCATAGCAATTAAGAACTTGATAACGAGTTAAATCGATGGGGTGATCACTGGTAAGTTCAGTGTAAACGCGATCATCCGTTCTGCCATATTTCTCACCCGTGGCTTTAGCCACCGCACCATAGCCATTATTGCATTCAGGCTGCTTCTGCTTAATAATATCGGCTTCAATGGTAACGCCAAGATGATTGGCTTGACCCGTGAGGTCAGCCGAAAGATGATAATCTTTATCTTGCTTAAACACGCTATGGCGTAAATAGCACCACAGGATTGTTGCCATCCCCAACTCGTGGGCGCGGGCAAATGCTTTACTCACTTCCTCAATTTGGCGACTCGATTCCTCAGACCCAAAGTAAATCGTCGCACCGACAGCCACAGCGCCTAAATTCCAGGCTTGCTCGACATTGGCGAACATAAGCTGATCATATCGATTCGGATACGTCAGCGTTTCATTGTGGTTCAGTTTAGCAATGAAGGGGATGCGGTGGGCATACTTGCGAGACACCATGCCCAAAACCCCTAACGTCGTAGCAACCGCATTACAACCGCCTTCCAGAGCAAGTTTGATAATGTTTTCTGGATCAAAGTAGACCGGGTTCGGCGCAAAAGAGGCGGCGGCGGAATGCTCAATCCCTTGGTCTACGGGTAGGATAGACAGATAACCCGTATTGGCAAGGCGTCCGCTTGAGTAGATCTGCTGAAGACTACGCAACACTGGGGCAGGGCGATCGCTATTGGCAAAAATCCGTTCCACCCAGTCTGGACTCGGTAGATGTAACAGACCTTTATCCACTTTAGCGTTGTACGTCAACAGATTGTCTGCCTCTTCACCCAACCAGGATTCTATCGATTGAGGTGCTGTTAAAGTAGCCGTCATATTGTTTTCCTCAAAGTGTTGTCACTTGTTTTTCAATTTTGACAGTCTTTGGGGGCGATCTCTGTCCCCATAACGATAGAGTTTGCCTACTTGGCAAATTTCAAAATTTCCCACGCTGACACCGCAAGCATCGAAGTAATGCTTGACACTCCCCCTTGAGGTGTACCCTGTTCGGGGAATTCTGGGTTAACTCCAGCCTTGAGGCATCGAAAGATTCTAAGTTTAATGCCTGATGGGGCGATGAGCTGTTCCATTATTGATTTGTGGCTTATCCTATCGAAACATTTTTCGATGTCGAGTTCTATTACCAAAGTTTCTGATACTCTTATCAAGAGAAAACTTTAGTTGAATACGGCGAGAAAATTCGGATGTGTTCCCGCTGGAGTCAGTGGCAGTTGCGGTTATCGATTGTCCCGAAACAGTAGCAGGTAAAACGGCAGTGAATTCAGCTTCTCCACGGTTATCTGTCGTTACCGATACTGAACCTAAAGGAACTTCGCCTTCACCATAGTTGGATGGATCAGCACTTCTATTGGCGAAAAATTCCAGAGTGAATTGGGTATTAGGAGTGCTAACCAGTATCCCTTGAATTTCAGTGTGATTATTTTTTACCTCTGCGCTTAAAAGAGTGGGGTAATTTTGCAACTGATTTGAGCCAGCGTCTAAATCTAATGCATCGTTCTCAATGGGTACAGAAGAAGATAAGGGTCGCCCTGTCTCCCCATTCAAAAAAGTATCCTGGGATGTTGAGCGACTTTGGCTTAAAGTAATGCCCAAACCTTGATTATTAAACAGACGATTTGTCTGGATTAAATTATCAATTGCTTCAGCTATTCCCCCAGAAACAGTTTCCACCGTAGTGATTTGAATACCATTGGCTCCATTATCGTGAATGGTGTTATTTAAAATTTGGGTGTTAGTAATAGAGGCATTAAGTAGGTTGATGGAAATAAACTCAACCATGTTAAGTTATGTTAACAAGCCTCAAACCCTTACAAATGACGAATGACGAATGACGAATGACGATCCCCACCGTTAACTTTAATTGTCCCCACCTACTTAAACCCTGCTTCATCACCTCTCGCTTCTAACCGAATCCCATTATGACCATTATTCGCGATCGCATTCCCGGTGATCCGCGTTCCCCGAATCAAAACATCCATCAGCGGCAATACAGTATCAGGGGTATAAATATTAGAAAATATAGCAATTCCATCACCGCCATTTGCAATATTGCTACCACTGGGATTGATACCAATATAATTGTTTTCAATCCGGTTATCCCCGGGCTGTGTCCCAAATCCTCGGTAGATATGAATTCCGTGGCGACGATGCCCACCGATAACATTATTGCGAATTTGGTTCGCAGGCTTTTTGATACCAATACCATCCGTACTTAAGATGGGACTTAATGCCACTGTACCTGTAATATCTGTACCAATTAAATTATTTTCAATCGTATTTTCAATTGCTCCCCATTGCAGCGTCAGGTTAGCTTCTGTATTGCCTTGGCATCGAGCATTTCCGGAAATTAAATTATGGCGTATTTTGTTCAGGCGTGACGGTGCATCAGAGCGAGTTCCGCCAATCAGCAAACCATCAATACAATTACCTAAGGCGACAGTTCCTGTCTGATCAGTACCAATATAATTACACTCCACTAAATTATTGCTGGCATAATTGGAAACCCAGAGATTTGTCGTGTGGCTTCCGGCGATGACGTTGCCTCTAATGGTATGGTTTTGGGCAGGATAGCGGGAATCTAAAGCGGCAAAATTGCCATGTCCAATCACTACACCATGACCGCGTTTTTCAGTAGTATTACCCAATACATTTTTACCTGTGTAATCTGTGCCAATAAAATTATTAACAATAGTATTGCCTTGCTGATCGGCATTGGCATCGCCGTTGACAAGAACACCCACGAAGGTATTCCCGGAAATGACATTATTTTTAATAATAGTATTATTGGGATTCGTTGTGTTTCCGGCTTTAATCACAACACCTCGGTTATTACCAAGGGCGACTGTACCCGTGATATCTGTACCAATATAATTGCTGTCAATAATAATTTGGCTGGAGTTATTTAATATTTCGATACCAGCGCGTTGAAACTGATTAATTACCAGTCCTTGTATGACAACCTGATCCGCATCAATCGTAATACCACTTACTTTACCCGCCGCCGCACCATTTAACTCAATAACTGGACGGCTAATTGTTATGGTTTGGGCTGGAAGCGGAACGCCCATTGGGTTGGGACAAGTTAGGGAATGGGTTGCAATCGTTTGGAAACTGGGTTGGGATGTGCCGTCAATCACCACCGTCTCTGTTAAAGTTGGTAATGGCGAATTAGGGATAATGCTGGGTTGAGTGGATTGAATATTAAACGCGATCGCATCAATAATAGGATAGGATGAACCTGTCCGGCAATCGCCATTTGTGGTATCCCTATTCGTATTGGCGTTATTAATCGCTTCGCGCAGGGTGCAATTGCTATCACCAGCATTGATATCATCGGCGGTGGTATTAACCACAATAGCAGCAGTTTGTGCCGAAGCACTATCCATGAATAGCGAGAACCCGCTAACCCATAAACCGATAGATGCTATAGCTTTTGTGCGCGTGAACATAATAAGTTTTTCAGCGTAGCGCTACCCCAAAAATGATTGTTCATGCCGTTGATACGGTTCGTCAATTATAATACGAACTTACGCCAATTTAATACATTTTTTCCTGTTCTCTGTTCCCTAATTCCCTCCCCTTACTAAGGGGAGGGTTAGGGAGGGGTTTTTCTCAAGGTATTGGGTATTTTTCAGCTTAAGTTGACACGGAAAGAGGTTTTGCACACCTATTCCACCTACTTAATAATTCGCTTAAACAATGACAACTTGCCGTTATAAGGTGGATACCGCCAATTTAAATCGAACCAGAATCCCTTTTTCAATACACTCTTAAAGTGAGAAAAGGTATCAAAACTGGCTTTGCCATGATAGTTGCCCATTCCACTATCCCCAACACCGCCAAAGGGTAAAGTTGTCACACCAACTTGCATCACCGTGTCATTGAGACAGACACCACCAGATGAGGTTTGCTGCAAGACTTGTTGCTGTTTCTGTTTATCTTTGGAAAATAGGTAGAGGGCTAAGGGTTTAGGTCGAGCATTAATCTGCGCGATCGCATCATTCAAGTCTTGATACTCTAACACAGGCAGAATCGGACCAAAGATTTCCTCTTCCATGACAGGTGAATCCCAAGAAACTCCATCAATCACAGTGGGCGCGATATACTTATCTTCTGGTCGAGTTTGTCCGCCAATAACTATTTCTCCGTTCTTCAACAAAGGAACCAGTCGATCAAAATGTCGGTGACTTATAATTCGGGCATAGTCCGGACTTTTCTCCGGTTCCTGACCATAAAAGTCTGCAACACATTTTTGCACTTCTGTCAATAGATCTGACTTAATTCGCCGATCAACTAACAGGTAATCTGGGGCGATACAGGTTTGTCCCGCATTCAGGTATTTACCCCAAGTAATCCGTTTAGCTGTATCTTTGAGATCCGTATCCGCATCGACAATACAGGGACTTTTACCGCCCAACTCTAACGTCACAGGCGTTAGATGTTTCGCGGCGGCTTCCATGACGATTTTGCCGATCGCGGTTCCCCCGGTAAAAAAGATATGGTCAAATTTTTCAGCCAGAAGTGCTTTACTGGTATCAGCGTCTCCTTCGACAACCGCGATATAAGCCGGATCAAAGGTTTTCTGGATCAGGTTGGCGATCGCACTTGAGGTATGGGCGGCAATTTCCGAGGGTTTGAGTACCGCACAGTTTCCGGCGGCGATCGCACCAACTAAGGGAGAAATCAATAACTGGAAGGGATAATTCCAAGGAGAGATAATCAGCACCACACCCAAGGGTTCAGGATAAATCTTCCCCGAGGCGGGGAATTGTTCTAATCCAACTCCTACTTTTTTGGGTTTAACCCAGGATTTGAGGTGCTTGATAGCGTAATTAATTTCCGCAATCGCCGCGATTTCAAAATAGGCTTCAAACTCTGGGCGCCCTAAGTCAGCTTGAACCGCCTTGATAATCGCCTCTTGATCATCAACAACAGCTTGTTTGAGGCATTTTAGCTGTTCCATGCGCCACTTGACATCCTTGGTTTTCCCTGTGGCGAAAAAATCCCGTTGTTTGCGGATAATATCAGTAACTGGTACTTGGGTCAGCATTCTGGAGTCCTTTCCGGCTGCAACTTATACTTATTGTGATAGCGTACTTTAACCTTGAGTGAATCACTGTTGAAACGGATCATTGGCTTAACCGGAGGGATTGGCACAGGTAAAACCACGGTTTCTAATTATCTTGCCGATACCTATCAGCTTCCAATTTTAGATGCGGATATTTACGCCAGAGACGCCGTGCAACCTGGTTCCCCGGTTTTGAACCGAATTATTACCCGCTACGGTTCTGAGGTACAATTAGCCGATCGCACACTGAACCGCAAACGCTTAGGGGAGATTGTTTTCCCGAACCCAGGGGAACGCCAGTGGTTAGAACAACAGATCCATCCGTATGTGCGCGATCGCATTGAGTCTCAACTCTCTATCCTAGAGTCTCCCACGGTGGTTTTAGTGATACCCTTATTGTTTGAAGCGAATATGACAGACTTAGTGACTGAAATCTGGGTTGTCTGCTGTTCTGTGGAACAACAAATCCAGCGCATCCGAGAACGCGATCGCCTTTCTCTTGAACAAGCTCAATCCCGTCTCAACAGTCAGCTTCCCCTCGCCGAAAAAGTGGCGCGTGCTGATGTGGTTTTAGATAACTCTTACACTCGCGAATCTCTGCTTCAACAAGTCGATCATGCTTTAAGTCGGGCTTGCTGAATAAGTATTGTGGTGAGGGGTAAGCTGTTCGGCATTTAAACCTTAATGTCAATAATGGCTCTCATCCTTGTAGTGCGAGCATCTTGCTCGCTGCTAATACCCAATTTAAATGCATGACAGCTTATGAGCAATGACCAACTGATTACCAATCCTGTGTTGGAGTAAAGGTTACATCTTGGACTTCACCCATCTCTCCCAAGGGTTTCGCGGTTTTTTGATTCAACGATACCCATACCGCCCCCGCATTTCCGGAACGGATTGTTAATTCATTTTTAGCTTTCCACGTTGTTGGGGAATCGTCCTCAGTTAAAATTCCCTCAAACTCCGTTTTACCATCAACGCTAACCCGCACCCAGGATTCCCCTTTCATTTCTACAGTAATTTGAACCGGGAAATTGGGATCAGAAACAGTCAGCGCAGGTGTTGAGGTGACAGTGGGTTCGTTTGGATTAAGCTGTTGCTCAATTGTCCCAGAATCTTGAACGGGTATAGAGGGTTGGGGTTTGAGGACTTGAGTAAGCAGATACACCAGTCCACCGATCGCGACGATTCCACCAATACCAATGTAGAGGAGAAAAGGTTGACGGTAGAGCCGATCAGATTGACGCGATCGCGAAATCGGGGTGGGTTCAGAATGTTTAGCTTGAGAGTCAGGAGACTCAGAGGGTTCTGGTACCACCTCGGTGGCAAAGCTTTGGAGTAACGTTGTGCTGTCTAAATTCAGTGTTTCAGCATACCGCCGAATAAACCCTTGAACAAAGACAGGTTCAGGTAAATCCTCACACCGTCCAGCCTCTAGCGCTTTCAAAGAGCGCAAGGAGATAAAAGTTTTGAGAGCAATTTCCTCAATCGATTTCTCCTGCTCTTCTCTACAGTGTCGTAAATAGGTTCCTATATTTTTAAGTTGCTCTTCTTGAGCCGTAGTTAAATGGTTCACCTGATCCGCCTATCAAGGATTACACATTTATCGCGAATAGCGCCCCCAGTATATCACCTGTCCGTTGTCCGTTGTCTATTCCTAAGGACAAAGAACAACAGACAACAGGCAAGTGACTGAAACAACGCTACTGACTACCTCCCACGACAACATTGCGAATTCGTAAAGAAGGACCGCCACACCCTACAGGTAAGCCACTTTGTCCGCCTTTTCCACAACCGCCTGATTCATCCCAGTAGAAGTCATTACCGATCGCTTCGATATCGCCTAAAGTTTTAAACACATTGCCAGATAGAGTAACATCCCGCACCGGTTCAGCAATCTGTCCCTCGCGAATCATCCAGGCTTCACCCGCGCTAAAGGTGAACATCTCCCCATTCGTCATCCCCCCTAACCAGTTGCGGGCATAAACCCCTTCGCGAATCCCTCGGACTAAATCCTTAACTGGGGTTTTGCCCGGTTCAATCCAGGTATTGGTCATGCGGACAATGGGCGGATAGTGGTAGTTTAGACAACGGGCGTTGCCGCTGGGAGCTTCGCCTAACTTACCTGCGGTTTCACGAGAATGCAGACGCCCCACTAAAATGCCATCTTTAATCAGTTGAGTCGTGGTTGCTGGTGTTCCTTCATCATCGTAGCAATAGCTACCGCGATGTCCCTCTGGGGCAGCACCGTCGAAGATTTGCAAATCCGGTGGACCAAAGCGACGCCCTTTGCTCATCACTTCCAACAGATCGGGGTTTTCATACGCCATATCCGCTTCTGAAAGATGTCCGAAGGCTTCATGAACAAATAAACCGGAGAGGATAGGATCAATAACCACCGTGTAAACTCCTCCCCGAACGGGTGACAAAGACAAAGCATTAACCGCCCGTTGCGCCGCACCCTGTACTTGCATATCCAGATCAGTGAGATCTTCGTAGCCATTGCGAGATCCGGTGGTTTCTCGTCCCGTCTGCACAATCTCATCCTTACGGGCGGTAGCCGAGAAACGCATTTCTAGATCTGCCCAAGATTGCTCAATCAGCGTGCCTTCGGAGGTAGCGATAATGATCCGTTGATGGCTGTCCCCGTAGCGCACAGAGGTAGTTGTAATCCGGGGATCAAAACGTTTGAGCAATTGGTTGTAGCGATCGCACAGCGCTTTCTTCTCGGTTAGAGGAATCATCCGGGGATCAGTCCCAGTTAGGGGGAGTTGGCAAGTATCTTGCACGATCGAAATCGGGGCAAGTAGGGTTTCTCCATCCCCGACAATTCGGGCGGCGCTGATTGCTTCTTCCAGTCGATCCTTCAGGCTAGAGAGTTGATTGAAACTGGCAAAGCCCCAACCGCCCTTATAACAGGCTCGCACCTGTCCACCAATAGCAAGCCCCTCACTCAAGGTTTCTACCTTATTACCCCGCACGATAATGCTGGTTCCTTCAGATTCTTCTAAGCGAATCGCTAAGTAATCCACGCGAGAGCGATAGCGAGCGATCAGGTCTGCAATTAAATTTTGAGTATCCGCGAGTACAGTAGGCATGATCTAGGGAACAAGCATGATAGAACTGCTTCTATTTTGCAACGACTCAAGCCTTGTCTGCTATGGGGGCTACCCTTGTTGAAGATTTCAGTCCTGCTTGAATTTGTTAATTGGGTGGATGCCAACCGGCTGTCACCCAATTTTTCCGGACAGTAACAGCTAAATTATTATTTAATTTTAGGGCAGAGATGGTCGCCCGACCACAAGGGGTGAGACCGATAATTTCTGTCCCCTCTGTACTCCAAGTAAAATGATTTATCCACTCCTGTTTACTATGTTTAAATAAGGAAACAGTTTCCCCTGATTGAGGATCGACACCGACTGTTTGTATCCACTTATATTGATTACATAATTCACAGGCTAAACAGAGATTATCTTCTGTGTTACTTCCTCCTTTGGCTAGAGGCTGTATATGATCAATTTGTAATCTCCCCATCATATAATTAATCTTGATGACTGAGGCAATATTCACAGCGATTACCGGCTCTTGTGCGAATCTTTTGGCGGAGAGTTTCAGAGATAAAACTCATGGAGATAAAGGGGGTCTTAAGCCTCGACGAACGGCTTCAGCCAATCCGGCTGATTTGCGGAATTGCCCAATTTGATAAATTGATAGTAAGATTAATAGTTCATAACGTTCTGATTCGGTCAAACCCATAGTTTTCCCTTGAGCTTGGAGTTCACCGAGACGTTGATTTTGTCCTGCCTCCATTTTTAAATTAGCTAATTCAATGACATCTTCATTGGCAAGCTGAGAAATTTCCGAATCCGTGATTTCCGATAAATTATTAAATGTTGGTAAAATAATTTCGAGGGTATCGACTAAAACCTCAGATAGATTTCGCGCTGTAGCGGCTCCCAGATATTGAGCCGATTCAACTAAACCTTCAGGTACGTTAATAGTTATTCTCACAGTCATGATCAAGTAATTAGGGGTTGCCTCTATTCTCATTATAGAGCAGTAGCTTGAACCGAAAACATTGTATCTGATGGATTGTTTATCGGGCGAAAAGCAAGTGGATACAATTTTGTATTCCATAAACGTGAAAAGTGCTGTCAGCCGTTCAAGAACTAATCCGCCGTTGATATTCCTGCTCTGTGATTAAGTCTTGGGTACTCTCCACCCGGTCTACAAACACAAGACCATTCAGATGATCATATTCGTGCTGAACGATTCTGGCGACAAAATCGGTTAACTGTTGTTGCTGCGGCTTACCCTGTTGATTGGTGTACTCTACCTCAATCGCCTGATACCTCGGCACTAACCCGCGAATACCGGGAATACTTAAGCAGCCTTCCCAACCTTTGACCATCTCATCTGAGTGAGCCACAATCTGCGGATTGATCATCGCTGTTGGTTCCATCGTCGGGGCATTCGGATACCGGGGATTGGGACGAGACGCTACGATGAATAGACGGCAGGATTGAGACACTTGGGGAGCAGCAATTCCTACACCGTTGGCAGCTAACGCCTTTGCCTTGAGAGCCTCAATCAGCTTTTGTATGGATTCATCCTGAACATTATCAATGGGTTGAGCGAGCTGGCGTAAGATAGGATTGCCTAACTGAGCGATTTCTAGGGATTGGGTCATAATAGTTTGAAATTGACGCTAACCGTTGCTATTTATTGTTTTACTTCACTCACTGCTAAATCGCTATATATATAGAAGATAGACCTGTGCCGGAATATCTCGCCAATCGCTCGAATTAGGAGAACAAGCAACAATTACCGACAATAGAGGAATGCCCGTGGAAATGTCCCCCGAACAGCTCTGGATAAAGGTATTGGAGCGTTTACAACTCCAACTCAGCCGACCCACCTTTGAAACCTGGCTCAAGGGAACAACCGCTCAGCAGCTCGACCAGAATTGCTTAGTGGTTTGTACCCCCAATCCCTTTGCCAGAAATTGGTTGCAAAAGTATTACATCAAAACAATCACTGATGTGGTGCAGGAGATCCTGGGACAATCGGTGGACATTTACCTTACCGTGATCACTGACAACGACAACACTACAATCAGCGATACAGGTATTTCCTGGTCGCCTCCGGTTGCGGCTAACCCCGATACCGAACGTCCATCCCATCAACTCCCTAAACCCACAGAGTTAAATCAGAAGTACGTGTTTTCTCGCTTCGTGGTTGGTTCAAATAATCGTATGGCTCATGCGGCGGCGTTGGCTGTAGCCGAATCACCAGGACGGGAGTTTAATCCCCTGTTTTTGTGTGGGGGCGTTGGTTTGGGGAAAACTCACTTAATGCAAGCGATCGCGCATTTCCGGTGGGAAAACTCTCCTAACTCTAAAATATTTTATGTGTCTACTGAACATTTTACCAATGATCTGATTGCCGCCATCCGCAAAGATAGTATGCAAAGTTTCCGGGAACACTATCGAGCGGCTGAGGTGCTGTTGATTGATGATATTCAGTTTATCGAAGGAAAAGAATATACTCAGGAAGAATTTTTTCATACGTTCAATACCTTACACGAAGCCGGAAAACAAATCGTCTTGGCATCCGATCGCCCGCCGCATCAGATTAGCCGCTTGCAAGAACGGCTATGTTCTCGCTTTTCGATGGGGTTAATCGCCGATATTCAGCCGCCTGACTTGGAAACCCGGATGGCAATTTTACAAAAAAAGGCAGAGTATGAAAACATCCGGTTGCCGCGATCGGTGGTCGAGTATATTGCGACTCAATATAAATCGAATATCCGCGAACTCGAGGGGGCATTAATTCGCGTCGTCGCTTACATCTCGATTTCGGGAGTACCGATGAGTGTCGAGAACATTGCACCAATTTTGAATCCGCGAACCCCAACCGTACAAGCTGCACCGGAGATCATTGTGACAACCGTCGCTGATGCCTTTAATGTCTCGGTAGAAGACTTAAAAGGGAACTCACGCCGCCGAGAAATTAGTTGGTCTAGGCAAATTGCCATGTATCTGATGCGGCAGCATACGGATTTGAGCTTGCCCCGAATTGGCGAAGAATTTGGCGGCAAGGATCATACCACGGTTATGTATAGCTGCGACAAGATTACTCAATTACGAGAACGCGATCCTAGCGTGGCACAGAAACTGAGTCAATTGAGCGATCGCATTAATTTGGCAAGTCAAACTCAAAGCTAAGCTTAAAGGGAACAGGGAACGGGGAACAGGAAACTGTGCAGGTAGAGTGTAGGGTGTAGGGGCGGGTTCGACAGATAACATTTTGATCCGCCCTTGGGAGAGAAAAAATTAAATTAGAGCTTATCTGAGAAGTATTGGGTATGGGATGAGTATAAATACAGGGTGGAAAAATTTCCGCAATTTTCCACAACCTTTTCCACAAGGACTCCGTTCCTAAAACACGAAGAATTCAGGAATTGGCAATCATCTGAGTCGAGTTTTTCCACAGTTTCCCCAAGGTCTGAATTCCATGCTAGAGTTGCCTCTGGATAGATGAGAGAACCACGATTGTGCCTCATGTAGAGTCCAACTCAAATCTCCCTGACTCTCCTTGACGAGAATTCTAGCTGTGCCAAACATTGACGATTCCTTCTATGAAACTAACTTGTATCCAAAGTGAACTCAATACCAATCTTTCTCTCGTAAATCGGGCGGTTCCCTCACGTCCCACCCATCCGGTACTGGGTAATGTGTTACTCGAAGCCGATACTGAGAATCAGCGAGTAAGTTTAACCGCCTTCGACTTGAGTCTAGGTCTGCAAACCAGTTTCAACGCCAACGTCGAAGCGGATGGTGCGATCGCGATTCCGGCTAAACTGTTCAATGACATTGTTTCCCGTTTGCCAGAGGGAGACATTACTCTCGAAGACTCCCTCTCCGAAGCGGAGAGTGATGCAGACACCGAAAGCCTATCGATCACCTTAACCTCGACATCAGGACAATACAAAATGCGAGGAATGAACTCAGAGGACTTTCCCGAACTCCCCCAAATCGAAGATGGAATGGTGGTTAAACTCCCAGTTGAAGCCTTAATTGAAGGATTGCGCGGATCATTATTTGCCACCAGTGCCGATGAAACGAAACAGGTGCTGACCGGGGTGCATCTGATGGTTCAAGAAGATAGTCTGGAATTTGCCGCGACTGATGGTCACCGACTAGCGGTTGTGGAAACTCTTAACGCTAAACCGACCAGTGAGGAAAGCCAAGAGGATGAGGAGGATGAAGAGAAACCCGCCTCTGAAGATACCATATCTTCCTTTGAGCTAACCGTACCCGCTAGAACCTTAAGGGAACTTGAACGGATGTTAGGACTCTCTGAATCAAGCGATACCGTCGCCTTGCAGTTTGAGGTGGGTCAAATTATCTTCCAAGGGGGTAATCATCGCTTGACCAGTCGGACGTTAGAGGGACAATATCCCGCTTACCGCCAACTCATCCCCGGTCAGTTTCAGCGTCAGGTGGCTATTCCTCGGCGTCAATTACTGAGTGCGGTTGAACGAATTGCAGTCTTGGCTGATCAGAAGAATAATATCGTCAAGTTTGATATTGATGCCCAGGCGCAAACCATTGATCTGACCGTGGAAACTCAAGATGTTGGCAGTGCCAGAGAGTCCCTATCAGCACAAGTTACGGGTGAAAGTATCGAGATTGCCTTTAATGTGAAGTACTTAATCGACGGCTTAAAGGCGCTGTCTACGTCAGATATTCAGCTCCAAATGAATGCGGCAAATACTCCCGTGATTCTCACACCTCTGGGTGGCTTAAAAATGACCTACCTGATTATGCCTGTGCAAATCCGGGATTGAGGTTTTTGTCTAGGGTTCATGGTTCATAGTTCATTGGTTCTTACCTGTAGTTGCCTTGGACGATGAACGATGAACCTGGTAAGTAAGTAAGTAGGTGGACACAATAAAAGCTAACGGTGGAGAACTTGCTGCCCTTGATAAGCAAGCTACGTCCTTTGTAAAAGTTTGAGGAACATTCACATAACTTAACATAGTCCAGTTTATTTCCACCGACCTACTTATGGCAAACTATTTCTCATTTTAGTTATAAAACTCTACATTGTTAATTTATATTTTTCTGACAGGAAAAATCATTGTCGTCTCCTCAGATAACCTCAAACACAACGTTACCTAAAAATTATCGATTAATTCTCTCCACCCAATTTTCATTACTTTTATTTATCTTTTTGAAACTCTTCTTGATATCTGCTATTATCTATAAGCGGATTTTGCCTTTTAAAAGGTGCTATGGAATAGTGGAGTCAGCAAATGGTAAAAACCGACACGCTTCTTTTAGTGTAGTCCATTATACAGTTATCTAGCCAACCTAAAGTAAAGGATGAGTAAAAAAACAAGGCTGACAAATATGCCCAGCAAAGATTATTATTTCAAAACTGATTTAGACACGCTATATCTTGCCATCAATAATTTTTGACCAACTTGAATCTGTCTTTGTGGTGCAATAGACAGACCATTATAAGCCAGACAAGCGGCAATCAGGGTTCAATTTAAACATTTGCCGGACTTGTATATAAACTTTACAAAGTCTTCATTGTCTATTTACAAAGTCTTCATCATTACTTAACTTAATACTCCTGTCTCATTTTCAAATTCTTGATAACTGTAATGTAAACAGTAAGTTAAGCCAGTCAGGGTTCGTCTAGTGCTTACCTTCCCAACAGCGAATGATTGATCTGTGATGCAACCCGTAATCGATAAACAAGTTGTCGTATCTGACCATGTGGTAACCATGGTGTTCACAGACCTAGTTAGTTCCACAGCGGTCAAAAAATATTTAAAGGGAAATGACATCACTACCCGCAATCGCCTCTACTTTGACACGATTCTCAAACCCCATCGCCAGCGTGTTGAAGCGAATTTAGTGGCTTACGGAGGGCGTGTAGTCAAGACCGAAGGTGACGCTTACTTTGTGGTTTTCGCCAATGCCTCTCAAGCAGCTCAGTGGGCAGTAGCACTGCAAATTAGTCACACCTGTGAACCCATTGACACCCCCCTTGGTCCGTTACAAGTCAAAATTGGCATGCACACCGGGAGTCCCTTACCCGACGGTGATGATTTTATTGGCGAGGAAGTTGACTACGCGGCTCGGGTGTCCTCACTCGCCCATGGGGGACAAATTCTGCTGTCAGAAGTGACAACAGACTTGATTTACGATGCGGGAATTACAGACTTAACCATTATCCCCCGTGGCAATCACTACTTAAAGGGCATTGGCAAAGCGCCGATTTTTGAACTGCTATACCTCAACAAACGGCAACGACAGCGTAAAAAACCCAGATCTTGGAAATCTCGGGGTCTTCAACTGTTGGCAAGTCTAACCGGTGTCGGCGTGGCAATGGGTGTTGGTTTGACAGGTATGCTACAGCCTTTGGAACTGAAGGCGTTTGACCACTTTATGCAAATCCGTCCTCAACAGGAAAGTCCTGACCCACGCCTGCTGATGATTACCATTACAGGGGGTGATGTTCAAGCTCAATCCTCTGCACAACGGCAAGGGTTATCCTTGTCGAATGCTAAATTGGCTCAACTTCTGGAAAAATTAGCCCAATACCAACCGCGAGTCATTGGTTTAGACCTCTATCGCGATTTTCCGGTAGAACCTCAATATGGTGATTTAGCGAATCGTTTACGCCAAGACAAGCGTTTAATAACCGTCTGTAAAGTGGGAGATACCACCGATAATCCCGGAATTCCACCTCCTCCGGATATCCCTCCAGACACCTTACCCGAACGAGTTGGATTTAGTGATGTAATGTTAGATCCAGATGGCGTTGTGCGTCGTCATCTTTTGGGTTTAGCACCTCCTGAGCAATCCGAATGTCAAATCAGTAACTCTTTGAGTCTAGTTATGGCTTTGCGCTACTTAGAAGAGGAGGGCATTACGGCTGAGTTGACTCCCAATAATGATTTGCAGATTGGTCAGGTTGTTTTCCCGACCCTAAAAAACAATAGTGGAGGGTATCAGAATATTGATGCCGGGGGCTATCAAATGTTACTGAATTATCGGGCTACGAGTTCAGTTGAAACGATTGCGCGTACCTATACGTTAAAAGAGGTACTTGAGGAAAATAAATTAACACCTGAGTTGGTCAGAGACCGTATCGTTTTCATTGGTACCGTTGATAAAACCTTTCACGATATTCATGCCACGCCTTACAATCAAAGCAACCGACCTGAGACGGCTGGGGTATTTCTGCAAGCCCAGATGACGAGTCAAATTATCAGTGCGGTTAAGGATGAGCGACCTCTTTTGGTGTGGTGGTCTGAGTGGGCTGAATATCTTTGGATTGGGGCGTGGTCTCTGGTGGCGGGTCTAGTCAGTTGGCGTTTCCGTTCCCCTCTCTTACTAGGCTTGGCAGTAGCCGGAATGCTAAGTGTTCTCTATGGCTGCTCTTATGTGATCTTTATCCAAGGAATTTGGACGCCTATGATACCATCAAGCATAGCTATCATCGTCACCAGCGGCATGGTTAGCGTGTATTTTGCCCATCCTAGTTTAAAGTACTGGGTCTGAGGACGCCGAGAAGCGACTTAAGGTGTAGGCAGGGTGTGGGGTGTGGCGTGTGTGCGGGATGCCTTGACGCCACATTTTCCCTGATAAACAAAATGTAGTGTCAATCAAAAGCCAGGGGAAATAGTGAATTCCCCTGACCAAGTTAAATGGAAACAATCAAACGGGCTAGGAGGGATTCGAACCCCCGACACCGTGGTCCGTAGCCACGTGCTCTAGTCCACTGAGCTACAAGCCCTAGCTGTGAGTGATTGACTCACCGATTACTTACAATATCACATCTTTATCCAATGACGCAAGACTCTGCCCAAAAATCATCCCTCAGCCATCTAAATTCTCAGGGTCAAGCCCAAATGGTCGATGTTTCCAGCAAACCCGCTACCCGCCGCCAAGCCGTCGCAGCGGCTCAAGTGCGGATGCAAAGGGCGACATTCCAAGCGATTGAGACAGGCAATGCACCAAAAGGAGATGTTTTAGCCACCGCCCGACTGGCTGGAATTATGGCAGCCAAGCAGACGGCAAACCTGATCCCGTTGTGTCATCCCTTACCCTTACACCAAGTCGAGATACAAATCCAACCAGATGCTCAATTACCGGGGTATCAGATTCAGGCATCGGTAACAACAAAAGCCGAAACCGGGGTGGAAATGGAAGCCTTGACAGCCGTTTCCGTTGCCGCCCTGACGCTGTACGATATGGCAAAAGCCTTGGAGAAATCCATTCAAATTGAATCCATCCGCCTGTTGAGTAAGACGGGTGGCAAATCCGGCGAGTATCAATCCCCCAGTTGAGCGATCGCACTGTCGTATCCCCTGTACGCTAATTGGCGCAGGGGATTTACGTGTATTTACGTGTATTTACGGATGTCTAATCATCTTCCGAGTATTTAAATTTAAATTTGATCAATTAACCTGCCTTAATTAATCAACAGAGACGGGTAGTTTAGTTAAAGCAATCACTCAATACTAAATGATTTACTGTATAGGCATTATTTACGTAACAATCGCAACTCATTTGTTTATGACTTGGTTTGAGTTGGCTGATGACATGAGGAATTTATCTGAGCAAGAAAAAGTCCTCTCCTGGATTACATTGGTTATTGCGGCTATATTTTGGCCCCTTGTGATCCCTATTGCTTACACAAAACTACTTAAATCTCAAACGTCTAAAAGACTTACTTAAACTTCCATCTTGCACGCCTTCAGGGTAAGCCGATTTTAGCGTAAGGTTAAGACTAAGGCAGCCTACACTGTACCTATAGGGTCAGTGTAGGAGAATATCATTCTCTATAGACTTCCTCTGTTGTTTCAGCTTGTAATATTGAGGATGAACAGGCTGAGGTAACCAAACTATAAACAGTATGGCAGAACACAAACGGATTGGTATTCTCACCAGTGGTGGGGATTGTGCGGGCTTAAATGCGGTGATTCGAGCCGTGGTTCACCGAGCGGTGGGAACCTACAATTGGGAGGTTTGGGGCATTTATCGCGCCACCCAAGGGTTGATGCAGCGTCCCCCCCAAGCGACTCGCCTAGAACCCAAGCAAGTTGATGCGGCGCTAACCTTGGCGGGAACAATTCTGGGAACGACGAATAAGGGCAACCCGTTTGCATTTCCCATGTCTGATGGTACCGTGCGCGATCGCTCAGCGGAAATTGCTGAAGGGTATCATCAGTTGGGACTTGATGCCCTGATTGGGATTGGTGGTGATGGCAGTTTGGCGATTTTGCGTAAACTGGCGGAAGTTGGGGGGATAAATTTGGTGGGGATTCCCAAAACCATTGATAATGATGTGGGGATTACCGAGCGTTCCATCGGATTTGATACGGCGGTGAATATTGCCACCGAAGCCCTAGACCGTTTACAGTTTACCGCCGCTAGCCATGATCGGGTGATGATCCTGGAAGTTATGGGGCGCGATGCGGGTCATATTGCGATTAGTGCGGGAATTGCAGGCGGTGCTGATATTATTCTAATTCCGGAAATCCCTTATACTCTAGAACGAATCTGCCAGCAAATCCAACAGCGCAAACAGCAGGGTAAAAACTACAGTGTTGCGATTGTCTCCGAAGCCGTTCGCACCGAATCTGGGGAAGTGGTGCAGAATATGCTCAGTTTTGGCGAATGTCGCTATGGCGGGGTTGGTCATTATTTGGCAGAACGAATTAGCGCATGCAGTGGTGCAGAAACACGAGTGACGGTGTTGGGACATACCCAGCGTGGTGGAACTCCCTCACCCTTAGATCGCCTTACCGCCTCGGCGTTTGGTGTCGCGGCAGTGGATTTAATTGCGGACAAAGACTACGATAAGATGGTGACCTGGCAAAATCGACAGGTTGTCAGCGTCCCGATTTTAGACGCGATCGGTCAGTATAAAGCGGTGGATTCCCAAGGGACTCTGGTGAAAACCGCCAGAGGTTTAGGAATTTGTCTAGGAGATTAATGAACGTTAGAGTCCTGACGTTGTAGCGGCAAATACGGCACTAGAAAAGGGACACAAGGCAAAATCAGGCTTTATGTCCCTTGCTGCGTATAATTTTTTCTGGTTCAAAGAGGGTTAAATCGGGTTCGCTTTAACGCTACCACGCATTATTTGCGGTATTGCGGCGAGATCCACCACGATTATTCTCCCGGGGTCTGGCTTTATTAACTTTGAGCTGGCGTCCCATCCACTCTGCGCCATCCAATTGGGAAATAGCAGATTCTTCGTGAGCTTCGTCTGTCATCTCGACAAAAGCAAAGCCTCGAACTCGACCTGTTTCCCGATCTGTGGGTAATACGACTCGCTTGACAGTGCCATAGTCAGCAAATACTGTTTTTAAGTCGTCTTCGGTGGCTTGGTAAGACAGGTTTCCGATGTAAATGGTCATTTGAAATCGATAAGGCTGAACGAAAGGCTAAAGTTCAGAGCCACAGACGAAAACTCGAAAATGCAAATAGCTTAAAGTCTTGTCTGGTAATCCGTGGTTAGTTTCCAGGGTGATCAACTAGGAATGTAGCTGCCCAACCAAAAATCTCACCAAAGGTAGAACTGAACTTACAGATATCGTTAATGATAACCTAGAAATGGTTTTCTGGTCGGTTATCTAGCTTACATCTTGGACAGAACGCGATCGCGGCTTAACCGCTAAGTGGTACGATTGTGCATCGGAGTTCTAAGTAGGTTGTGGAAATAAACTCAACCTTATGAAGTTATGTTAAAAAGCCTCAAACCCTTACGAATGACGAATGACGATCGCCACCGTTAACTTTAATTGTCCCCACCTACTTATTCAATCGAGATAGATTGAGGTCCGTTCGTCCTGCCATTGTCACTTCCTGTCGGAGTGGTCGTATAGCTGGTGGAACCCGTTTGCTGATCGAGCCAACTTTTAACGGGGTCATCTGAAAGATTGAGTCGAAACACTCCCGAACAAAATCCGCCTAAGAATGCTACAGGCTGTTGGAATAATTCTTTAACGATAGGGGTGAGTTCATCAAGAAACATTGGTGAAATTCTCCTCCGGTCAATCAAAAGTTTGCTTATGGGTGGAATGGACAAAACCCAACCCTCTATTTGCCAAGACTGACGTTCCTAATTTATAGGCAGAGTGGCATTACCATTATCTTACTCGCCAAAGCACCACAAAAAAACGAGTAAGGCAACAATCAGGGTTAATGAGGTGAACGGTTTCAATGAATTTAAGATATCCACCGGAAACAAGACGAGAACCTCTGAAAATAGCCAACTCATAATCAGCAGCAGCGAAATCAAGATAATTAAAGGCACAGTCCCTCCAGAGCCAAACGAGTGTGGCAGATGCCAAGGTGTCACCTCTTCCACTATATATAAGCGGGAAATCAGATAGAACAAGAGTAGACAGTCTGATCAACTGGTACTCAAGGGGGATAGGGAAAGAAGTTCACAATCAGTGTTTCCAGGAGAGTTAAGCTATGTTACGGCAAAGGGGTTCTCAAGTATTAATAGCCATGGTGATAGCGCTAACGGCTACACCCGTTTTATCCCAGTTAGCCAATTTTGGCACGTTAACCTTATCACCCGGATTTTCCTCGGAGGAGGGAGCGGCGATAGGTACGACAGGGGGTTCATTTTCATTGCCGTCGCTAGTGAACCGCGATCGCGAAAATAATCCTTGTCTAGGTTATGCAGAAGAAACTCCCGATCACATCATAGACTTAGAAGCAGATTTTAATCAGCTCCAGATAGCCGTTGATAGTGGCGGTCAAGACACCACATTATTGATTACTGGACCCAATGGCTTTGCCTTGTGCGGTGATGATACGGGCGCAAGCCAAGACGCTAGCGTAACCAGCTCAAACTTTAAGGCAGGAGAGTATAAAATTTGGGTAGGAACCATCAATCCTAATCAAGCCTTGAACTATACCCTGACTGTGCGTCAGTAGCCAAGAACGATAAGATAGTCAAGGAGTTGTTTACGTTTGTTTGTCTTAACTCGCTTGTGCTATCTACGTTTTTAGCTGACTTCCGCATCATCTTTGAGCGCGATCCCGCTGCTCGCAACTGGCTCGAGGTTTTATTATGCTACCCCGGTCTACAGGCACTCCTGTTTCACCGCCTCTGCCATTGGTTACATACTATTGGGATTCCATTCATCCCTCGGTTTATTTCTCAGTTTTCTCGCAGCTTGACGGGTATTGAAATCCATCCCGGCGCCCAAATTGGTCAAGGTGTCTTTATTGATCATGGTATGGGTGTGGTCATTGGTGAGACGGCAATTGTTGGCGATTACTGTTTGATTTATCAAGGCGTCACCCTAGGGGGTACAGGGAAAGAATGTGGCAAACGCCATCCCACCTTAGGAGAAAATGTTGTCGTTGGTGCGGGTGCCAAGGTTCTCGGTAACATTCAAATCGGCAACAATGTCCGCATTGGTGCCGGTTCAGTCGTTTTGCGAGATGTTCCGTCTGATTGTACGGTGGTCGGTATTCCAGGTCGAATTGTTTATCGTTCTGGAGTGCGCGTTAATCCCCTAGAACATGGTAGTTTGCCAGATTCCGAAGCCACTGTGATTCGATCATTAGTGGATCGGATTGAAATCCTGGAACAAAAGTTGGCAGAGTTAAGCGAAAAGCCGTCATCGACACCTGTGCAAAATTGGCGCGAGTTGAATTCTGAGCGGGTTCCGATGGTTACGGCAGATAGCTGCCAACTTCGAGATAAAGCGATTCAGCAATTTTTGGATGGAGCTGGAATTTAAGAGTTTTACCGGAATTCACCGGAATTCACCTCTTAGCCGAGGACAAAGGATGGAGGATGGAGGCGGGAACCAGGATATTCTTCTAATGCTTCATCCTTCATACTGCACTAAGCTGATGTGCTTTTCAATTGAATATTCCATTCCCTGTTCCCTTTGACTAGTACATGCGACTCAGGACGTAATCAGTTAGCTCGACTAAAGCTGTCGTAGCGGGTGAGGGTTTCAAGGGCGTCAGATTGTCTAAGGCGAGACGAGCATGGTAAGCCGCCAGTTCACGCGATCGCTCAATACCCCCACTCTCCATCACTAATGCTAAGGCTTGATTAATGTCATCTGGTTGGGCAAACTCTCGCTCAATCAAGACCTCTAGGTAGGGTTTTTCTTCCATAGCATATAAGACAGGGGCAGTTAGATTTCCGCTAATCAAATCAGAACCCGCCGGCTTGCCCAACACCTCTGTGGATGCGGTGAAATCGAGGATATCATCAACAATCTGGAAGGCTAAACCCAGATGATTTCCATAGCGATACAGATTTTCAGCTACCTCGGCTGAGACGCCACTCAACAGTCCGGCTGATTTGGAACTGTTGGCAATCAGGGATGCTGTTTTCTTGTAGGTCTTTTCTAGATAGGTATCAATGGTGGTACTCGCTTCAAATCGCGTCAGTCCCTGCTGAATTTCTCCCTCCGCCATATCCTTAATCACTTGGGAGAGTAACTTGACCACCTCTAAGTTGTTGAGATTAGCCAGATACCAAGCCGATTGACCAAACAAAAAATCTCCAGCTAGTACGGCAACGCGGTTATTGAACATATTATTAACCGTGGGGACATTGCGACGGACTGATGATTCATCCACGACATCATCGTGAACCAGAGAAGCGGTATGAATCATTTCGGTAATTTCCGCTAGACGTCGATGACGGGGGGTAATATCCGAATCCAGCACCGTCGATCGCGCAATTAATAGGACAATGGCTGGTCTTACCCGCTTGCCCCCAGCCCCAAATAGGTGTTCTGCTGCGGCATAGAGGATGGGGTGACGGGCACCCACTAGGTTCTTTAAGTTCTCGGTCAGCAGATAGAGGTCTGCTTCAACAGGGGCAAAAAGGGAGGTCACTGAGGTCATGGATTGGGCGACTCAGAAATTAGGTTACGAAAGTTTACATATTCTTTCCTTAATTTTAAGCGAAGCGTCCCAAGTAGGGAAATCTGTTTGACCAATAACCTGACTGAGGGGACTCCCTGGAATTGTATCGACTTATTAAGTTGATAAGAAAATTCCTAGAAATTGCTGGAACTCTTATGTTAAGCTAAATATTAAGGATTTCAAAAGATTAATCGACCGATTGACTCCGAGATGGTAGGGACAACTAGCTTCCTTACCTTTAGGTTAAGGTGCCGTTAGGTAGGCAGAGATAGCCTCAAGGTTTTGGATGACGGCTTGGTAGTTTAACTAAGTGTCGTCCTCTATTTTACATAAACAGGAGCTTTCCGGTAGGAAACCTGTCAAGCTTCATCCAACTGAGTTGGGGAAAGGCTTGTACACATCACCTTCAGTAGTAGTGAAGCAACCGAAAAACTGGGGAAGTCTTCCCCGGGGTTCATGGTGCTAGGGTTTATTGCTCCCTGGTCAGCTAGTACCGTTGCCTCAGCTTCTATGGAATCTTACATAACTTTGCTGTTCGTTCATACTTATGATTTACACTGATATGCCTTTGATTATTCCTGTTCTGGCAACTGTTTATTTGGTCGCGATTTACTTGCTGTTAATGGTAGCTCAACGCACAAAAAAGAGTTCGCAATACTTAGCTAACTCTTTGACCGACATTTATGCTACTTCAGCGGGTCTGACACAAAACACTACATCTTCAAGGGATGAAGTAGAACAATCGCCAGCTTCAACGGTTCAAGAGGTGAGTAGTCCACCACTTACTTAAACATACCACTCTACTCTACAGGGGTCAGACCTGATAAGGGGGGAGATGTTGATATCCACCAGAGAACTGGTGAAAACGCTTGACTCTGGACGTTAGCGTTTAGCCCAGTCTCTCTAACCCCCCATTCAAATAATTCTTATTATTACTATTTATTCGCATCTCAGGGAACTTGTCGGACGTTCTAGGTTGAAGGAACACCCTTGAAGAAATTCTCGACCAAGACTTGCGCTTAAGGTACGATGTCGTTTAATTTAGATTGTTTGCCGATAAGAACGCCTGTGGTTGCATGACTTCAGATTCTGACCAACTATTATCGATGTCAACGGTTGCCGAGAGCGACATGGCAATGGATTGCCAGTCTCAAGTCCGCCTGAAACAGACCGAGGAAGGGCTACAGCTTATATTACCCTCGGTAGAAACTATGTCCGATGCCAGTTGGGCTAATTTGTGGCAGCAGTTTAAGCATCGCTGTCACGGAAGCGATCGCTTTTGGCAAGTGCCGGGTACAGTACATCTGATGGCAGGTGACCAATTATTGGATGGACTGAAGTTACAAGCGATCGCGGATGTATTGAACGACGTTGGGCTGCGAATCTCACGGGTGTACACCAGCCGACGCCAAACAGCCGTTGCTGCGGCGACAGCCGGGTATTGTGTCGAGCAACAATCGGCAACGTATTCTCTCCATCAAACCCCTGAACTCTCTCAGGAGTTAACCGAACCCCTATACTTACAAATGACCGTGCGATCGGGTGTAGAAATTCGGCATCCTGGTACTATTGTTATACTGGGAGACCTAAATCCAGGGGGTACAGTGATTGCAGCCGGAGACATCTTCATTTGGGGGCGTCTACGCGGGGTAGCTCATGCGGGAGCTGATGGCAATCGTTCCTGTCGGATTATGGCTCTGAAAATGGAACCCACCCAACTCCGAATTGCGGATGCTGTGGCTAGGGCACCGGAGACGCCACCGATTGAGTTTTATCCAGAAGTGGCGTATGTCACACCCCAAGGTATTCGTATTGCTAGAGCTGCTGATTTTGCTAAGACCCAGTTATTGTTAAATTCATGAGTCGTATTATAGTGATCACCTCTGGCAAAGGAGGGGTGGGTAAAACAACGGTTACGGCGAATTTAGGCGCGGCGATCGCGAAATTAGGTCGTCAGGTGGCACTTGTTGACGCCGATTTTGGATTGAGAAACTTAGATTTGCTCCTGGGGCTAGAAAATCGGGTGGTTTATACCGCCATTGAAGTATTTGCAGGGCAATGTCGCTTAGAACAGGCGTTGGTTAAAGACAAGCGCCAAGAGGGATTGGTACTGCTTCCAGCTGCCCAAAGCCGGAACAAGGAAGCAGTTAGCCCTGAGCAAATGAAAAAACTCATCGCTGTGCTATCTCAGAAGTATGAGTACATCTTGGTTGACTCTCCAGCCGGAATCGAAATGGGATTCCGTAACGCGATCATTGCGGCGTCGGAGGCGTTAATCGTGACAACCCCAGAAATTGCCGCCGTGCGAGATGCTGATCGCGTCGTGGGTTTACTGGAAGCTCAAGGCATAAAGCGCATCTTCCTGATTGTCAATCGTCTCAAACCCGCCATGGTGCAAGCTGACCAAATGATGTCGGTTCAAGATGTCCAAGAGATTCTGGCAATTCCCTTAATTGGCGTGATTCCTGATGATGAGCGCGTGATTGTTTCCAGTAACCGGGGCGAACCCTTAGCCCTGGCGGAAAATCTCACGCTTCCCGGTATTGCTATTCACAATATTGCTCGGCGTTTGGAAGGCGATAAAGTTCCCTTCCTGGATTTGATGGCAGAACATGACACCTTGATTAATCGTATCCGTCGCATGTTCCGCAGTTGAAGTATTGAAATTTTGAGTGTTGAGTTTTCAATTAACCCAACTCATCACTCCCCACTCCTCACTCACCACGGATGCAAAACCCCATGATTAGCGAACTTCTAGAACGACTTTTTCCCTGGACAAGTGCCAGTAACAGTCGAGCGGAAGTAAAACGCCGCCTACAACTGGTTATTGCCCACGATCGCGCCGATCTCAGTCCCCAGATGATTGAGTCAATGCGTTCCGAAATCCTAGAAGTAGTGTCTCGTTATGTGGAGATTGATCAAGAGGGTTTAGAATTTACCCTAGAAAGTAACCAACGGGCAACAGCGTTAATTGCCAATCTTCCTATCCGCAGAGTTAAGGAAGAAGACCCTCCCTTACCGTCGGTTGATTAAGCTATCATTAGTCAATCTCAATTCAGCAATTTTGAGGGGGTTGTGCCAAGCTGAAGGGGTGACAAGCCGATCAAAAGCTTGGCAGACAAAGCATTTCCCCTCTCAAGCTTTAAAAAGATGAGAGCTTATTGACAGTTTTATTGAGAATGACGAGACACTTTAACCATTTTTACCCGAATTTCAATTCGTTTTGAGGCGGTTAAAAGCTACAATCCTTGTGTGGTAAGCTTCCCGATTTATTGAAACTGATAGTTTAGCCCACTAAGTCCGGAAGACCCCAAAATCTAAGGCTAAAGCCCTTACTACAAGCCCTATTTAACTCAATTGTTCCCTGTTCCCTGTTCCCTCATCTCAACCGTTTACTTTAATGAAAGTCCACCTGCTTATATGAACGTTTGTAGTCAAAATTTGCCTCGCTTAAGGCACTTTAGTGCCTACTACAAACCTTCATGTCACCTCCTGAATTAGCTTTTCCAAATAGGTTTGAGCTTCATCAGGCGACATCAGTAACGCCTCACCCTGACGCAGAATTTCATATTTACCCTTATGATAACCATGACCTGCAATTAGCCCCAACTGAACCGCTTGATTCCCAAGTTGGGTCAGCTTGTTAATACTAATTGCATCTAATTCTTGATTAAGTTTTTGTCTGATAATATCTTCGTCCATCGTCTTCTCAGGGATAAAGGATAACCAACAGGGACAAATTTAGGATGTCAAAACCAATGAACAATGAACCATGAACAATCAACCCTTTAAATCGATATTCTCGGACCTACATACTGATTAAACGTCGGACTATCGGGTTCAGTATCCACAATCAGCGGACTTTCTGCACCATCAACCAACAAGCGAACTAAATAGCGTCCTCCTTTCATCCGTTCCACCGGGAAAGACACCCAAATAACATCTGTCTGGCGAGGAGACGCTTCAAACAAATAAGCCGCAGGTTGATTCGTGTCAATTTCATTCAGGGCTAACAAAACGCGCTGCTTTTTGCCTACAGTTAAATTGGATCGTACCCGTATTTCCGCAGACCGCAAATCTTCATCATCAACTGCTTTTTTGGATACCGTGGTTTTGGTAATCGTGGGACGAATCACCAACGGAGATACATTCGACTGAATACTAGAAACAAAGGTTTGAGGCTGATTAACTGTTTGCATCTGACCCCCATTCCCACTGGGCTGACTCGCCCCATTACCATTACTCGAGGTGGGTGGCATCACTTTGGCAAGACGATGCACCACCTGGAGACTATGCATCCCCGCCTGTAACGAATCAGTGGGGATAGAGGACAGGGGTAATACAATTTGGGTATCGGTAATTTCACTGGGGGTGACTTCCATTTCCCCAATCCAAACTTGGGTGATATCACTTTTTAAATGGTTGCCTTGAATTAAGACAGTACTGTCAGCTAATATGGGTTCCAATCGTCCAGCTTGAGAAATGATCCGATCAATTTTTGGCTGATTGGTAAAGGGAACGATTCCATCTAAGGAACGAGCGCGTACTGGCAAAGGTCTACTGCCTGTATCTTGCCCTTCGAGCATAATTACCCTAGCCCGATACGCCACCGATAACAAGTAAGTGGTTTGAAAAAAAGCTGACCAAGCTTTGGATAAGTCTTCTAGGGACAAATCGAGGGGCCACAGGGAGATTTCTTGGATCTGATCGGGTAAGTCAGACTCTAATAAATAAGAATAAGTAGAATCATGGAGAGTCCGCTCAATCCTCTCTTTTTTCAGAGTACGCCAGTCGTTAAGACCACCCATCACACTACCCATCAACCGTTGCGGTTGTAAGTCGTTGTCATTGCCGTAGAAACTAATCATGTAATGTAAGTCTAGGGCAGTTTGCGATCGCTTGGCACCTGGATTCCTCCGACTGCGGGCTTGTACTTCAGCCTGTTGACGCCACGCATGGTTAATCTGAACCTGGTAGAGAAACACATTCACACCCACTTGGGGAGTCGCTGTTCCCACTTCATTAGGTCGTAGTGTGGTCACCGTTGCCCCACTAATATCGTCCTGAATCGACGTCTGTACGATTCGTTGTAGAGTGGCGGTTACGGTAGCAATGGCTAGAGAATTACTCATGATGATGACTCAGAGGTTTCCACGGTTGACGATTGACAGTTGATAGTTCAGCTGCCATGACACGCTTGAAACAATTGACCTGACCCACAGGGACAGGGGCGAGTGCTAACACCTTGAGCAAATAAAGGATTAAATGAAGGCAGATCATCAAAATAACCGACTGGTGGCTGATTATCCACAAGCACTTTAGCTTGGTCTAACTCAGGGATACACTCGATCAACTGTGACCCTATTTTTACCTGAACAGCGGTTTCTGACAAGGGGAAGACAAATTGATGGTCATTTTGTAACACTTGGATTCGTTCCAGGATTTCCGGTAACTGAAGCGGTGGACTATTTGTCGCCAGTACAACGATATTCCCCACCTCTAAGGGACAAAGATAAACCTGGGCAAATACGGCTTGAATGGTTTTTACTTTGTCAGCATAAAACCGTTCTCGTTGAAACAGATTAACCGCCAAAACTCCATCTTCAGACAAGTGTTCTTGGCAAAGTTGATAAAATTCTTGAGTGGCTAACTGATAAGGCGTGTAACCGTTGCCGATAATGGTATCGGTGAAAATAATATCGTAACGGACATCTGGGTCCTGGTTGGCGAGATAGTCTCGTCCATCTTGGAGGATAACTTTGAGGCGTTGATCAAAAGGGACACCAAAAAAGTCTTTGGCAATCTCAATTAAAAGGGGTTCAATTTCGGTACATTCAATCTGAACCTGGGGAAAGTAGTGATGCAAAACTACCGGAATTCGACCCCCAGCAAATCCAGCGCCATAGACTCGTTTGGGTTGAGGTTGCCAAACTAAGCTGAGTAGCATAGCTTGGCTGTAAGGGGAGATTAAGTTCAGCGGCTCATTGAAATCAAGCTGAGATTGGACAAAATCTGAGGTTAAATAATCCCGGTCAATCAAGGCAACTCGGATTATAGATTGGCTTTTTTCCACCATGACAAAGTGAACTCCGGATGGCTTGAAAAGTAAACATCCGTCGGGTTGCGCCTGTAGCCAATCTAGTCGTTTGTCATTAGTCATTAGTCATTAGTCATTAGTCATTAGTCATTCGTCGTTCGTCATACCAAATCCGGGTTAGCTACCCCCTTTATAACCCAGTCCGCGCAGGCGGACTTGGTTTGTGTAGCAGCGATTTCAATCGCCGTGGCAAAAGGAGGTAATAAGCTTAATATCAATAATGGCGAAATCCTTGCAGTGCGAGCATCTTGCTCGCTACTAATACCCAATTTAAATGCATGACAGCTTAAAGGCTTTCCCATGAACAATCAACGATGAACCGTGAACAAATCTGCTATCCTTTTTTGGTGAATCTGTGGATTTCTGTAACCCAGCGCAGCCGTTCTTCATGTTCTAAGTTTAAGATATCGTCTAATGACCAGTGAAAGTGAAAAGCAATTAAGGCTACCTCTTGATATAAACGATCCAAGGGGTAGCCTAATATTCCCCCGATCGCGCTAATCCTCCCTGATGCTGATTGATATGATTGAAAAAGTTCTGTAAGTAAATCAAGTCTACTAAGAAAATTTGTTCTAGTAGCTTTGGTGTAACCGGAGAAAGGTTGCCGAGACGGGTGATAGCTCTAGACAAAATAACCAAAATGCGGTAGTAATATTCTTTCTGCACGCGGCTATCTTTGTGAACTACAATCTCATCTTTCCCGGTGACTAGACGCATTATCCCATGCCGATGAATACCACCGTTGGTATCAACCAAACCTTTAGGGAGAGTAAATTCAAAATAGGTATAGTTATTGGTCATTTGTCATTTGTCATTTGTCATTTGCCCTTCGTTCTTCGTCTTTTTAGTTTTCCTGTAGGGGCGACCCGCTGCATCAATCAACAACTTTATCCATTTAATTGGATCGGGTCGCCCTTTACTTAACCACCTGTATCAAAACCTGCTGTTTGAAATTTATCTTTGAAAAAAAATAAATATCATCTCACTTCTAGTCAGATGATATTGATTGAGATTGTGCCGACAAACTAGAACTTTGCTCACCTTGATTATCAGATTCTAATTCGTTAATTTGACGATAAAATTGTTGCAAATAATTGAGATCACAGGCAAATAAATTTTCAATTATCGTGGGAGTGACTTCATCTAAAGCCCCTAAACGCAAAATAACTCGCGATAAAATAATCACCGTGGCATAAGCGGGATTAGACTTCACACGCGGATCACGCATGGGAACGATTTCGTCAATCGCCCGCGCTAATCGCATTACCCCTTTGCGGTGTAAGTTTCCCTCCCCATCCAGATATCCTTTGGGAAGATCAAATTCAAACTCGGTTTGAATCATGTTCCTGGTTTAATTCGTCTTAACTGTTCGACTGCAACCTCGACTTCTTCGACTTGATACTCATCTCCTCTGACATTTAAATCAGAAATTTGGTAGCTAACGGGCCACGCGCCTTTGAATTCAAATCGAAACTGCTCTGTGGATGAGGTATCATAGATGACTAATGCACCATTACGCCGTTGATCTTGCCAATCCGCTCCTTCCTGCACGGAATTCAGCCAATTCCACAAGGTCATGGAAATATTTAAACCTCGTTTCAAGGTGAGATTGGTGTAGGTCATATTACCCGGAACCTTCGTGCGAACCACTCGCCCTCTAGCGTTCCCACTTTTGCCCCACTTCTGCGGCGTTACCTCGCAGACTTCAACGACATCCTGGGTGGCTTTAAAGCCTTTACATTCCTCAAACAGACCATCAACAGCGTCGTTACTCCCATCTAAGATTAACTCTAAATAAAAGCGCGATCGCGTCAGAATTTCAACTTCTGCCACTGTTCACCTCCTTTGCCTGTGCCTCTCCTGTTATCTGGAAATGGACAAAACACTGCCCGGTGTTTTCTTAAGAAACACCAAGGCAGTTGATCAAAAAACTAGATTACGAATGGAGACAATACTCACATTACACGTCTGCCCGTACCATTTTTGTGAACCGAATCTCCATCGTATCTTTCGCTAGTTCTCCCGGCTTACCAACATCTAATTGGCTGGTTTGGTTAAGAGTGCTGGGGAAGCAATCAATGAAATCATACTGCGCCCCAATATTGTCATTCATATCATAAATGAAGAGTGAAGCCGTTTTACGATTTTTCCTCGACTCAGTAGCACCGCCGGAGAACGAAGTGGGGTGGCATTTCTTATACCAATCGGTTACTTTCTTTTGATCCGCTTCATTACCGGCTACGTATTCAAGTTTCAGACCTGAGCCATACTCGACCGCGCCCGGAGTTGCTTGAGTTTGGGTTTTTCCCCCTCTTCCACAACCAATTGCTCCGCTTCCTGCCGCCACTTTCATTTCAATTGGAGGAATTGTACATTTTTCGATGACCAACTCCATGCCATCACAATCAAAGTAGAAAGCTGCGTTAGTGTTATATTCAATATCCGCCATGGTTCAACTCCCAGATCATTCAGTTAATTAGATTGCTGCTGATAGTCAAATATCCCAGATGTTTTACATCACTCGTCCCCGACGCGGGTGCAATTTTCGCACACTATCGTCCAGGTTTCTTTCAGATACTCTTTGCCGTTGACATCTAATTCAGCAATGCTCATTTTCGAGGGCCACGCTTCTTTGAAGTCCCATTGGGCTACAATATCATTGGCATTATTGTAAGCAAAGATGCTTCCTGTTTTTTTGCTATCCGCCCATTTGCCCTCACCACCGTCGGTGGGAGGCAAACAAGCTTTGAACCATTTCCACATGGCTACACTAGCGCTGGTGGGACTTGGGCTAGAGAGGCATACTAAATCAAAAGTGACGACTTCCTCGAAGCCAGCCGAGTTAATCTGCCGCTCTGATTTTCCGTCTTTTCCGGAACCAACTACGGCAGCTTCACCTGCTAGTTTCGGTTTGTACTCAGGCACTTTCACACTTTGAAGCGAGAGGACACCCGTGCCATCAAGATCTATGGAAAAACTACTCGGGGCAAGGGGTGTTTGTAGGTCAGCCATATTTTTATCTCCTTACAGTCACTTGTCAACGTTTTGTTTTGATGCGTTTCCGATACAGAACTTAACAAATTGACAAAACTATCAAGCCATAATCAGACATTTTAACAGTTAGAGACTTCTGTTATAGCATGAATCTTCGCTCAGAGCGATTACAAAATGTCAAGGTCTGTGAGTTGCTGTTAAGCGTTCGATGAAATCCGAGTTCCCTTCCCTTTTGATTGTAGGTTTCTCCACCCGTTTCCGTTACAGTTGTTTACTTTACCTGAATTCAGGGCGACCCGATGTAGGGGCGGGTTTTACTACTATCTTTTCGGTTGCACCTCGATGTGACTAAACCCGCCCTGTTTCTAGAGTTGTCCATTAATCCAAACGGGTCGCCCCTAAATGGCGTTTTAATCCCTACCTAAGACGATTGCTTGGGTAGGGAGTTCAGGTTGTCACCTATTGATTCGGTGCCCACTGACTAATCCGGAAGATCACAAATTCAGCCGGACGAACTGGACAAACGCCGACTTCTACATAAAGACGACCCAACATAATCGTCTCATGGGTATTGATTTCCGCATCACACTTAACGTAGAACGATTCCCCCGGCGAAGACCCAAACAATGCTCCTTCACGCCACAGCCGTTCTAGGAAATTGCTAACCGTGCGGCGTACCCGCGCCCATAGAATTTGGTCATTTGGCTCGAATACCACCCACTGTGTCCCAATTTCAATGGATTTCTCAATGTAGCTGAGTAAGCGGCGGACACTGATATAACGCCATTGCACGTTATCCGGTTCTACCAACGTGCGAGCCCCCCAAACTTTATAGCCTCGGTTGTAATTGGCGAAATTGCGGATACAGTTAATCCCCATCGGGTTCAACAGTTCCTGTTCCCGCATATTGGTGTCATAGGCTAAACCTGTTACACCGCGCGGTGTTTCGTTCGCTGGTGCTTTGAACACGCCGCGTGTTTCATCCGTGCGACACCAAATCCCCATCATGTGACCACAGGGGGGGACATACATCGGGCGTCCACCATTGCGAGGATTCGCCACTTTAATCCAAGGATAGTAGAGAGCGCCAAACATGGAACGGCGGTTAAACAGTTTTAACCAAGCGGCGATATCTTGCGGCTTCTGCTGGTCAGCCGAAACCGGGGTATCTCCTTTCGTCGGCTTAACCGGAGGTGGGTCGAGAACCGCCATCCGGTAGGCGGGACCAGGGAAGGAATTCTCGCACATACTCAGCATCATTTCCATGACACCGTGAACTTGTTCTAAGTTCATCAATCCTTCTTGATACACCTTCATCAAGTCAGGACAAGCAATCATGGCGACTTCATCAATTTCAAAAATCCCCTGCGTCCCGGTGCGGTCATCCCGTTGTCCTTGTAAATCCCGGGCAAAGTTTTCTGGGGGAGAAATGTAGGGTGGCGGCGTAATCTCATACGCTCCCTGCATGGGTCGCCGTGACAAGGGTTGTCCGCTTTGGGAAATGTCAACAGCCTGGATAAATTCCGAATCTTCAACGGCGGTAACTACATAATCAGCCACCTGGGTTTCCGCTTCCGGATTCATTGTCAGGTGGTCATACCGTTCCAATTCCTCTTCGCCCCGTGCCACAATCAGGTCAAAAAATTCACCTGTGTTGTAGGGGGGTTCGGCATCATCTGGTGCGTCTTCCGGTAAGGGTTTCGGTGTACTTTCTTTAATCACCACCCGCAGTCGGGGTTCATCGCCACCAGGTAGCGCTAAAGCTCCCCCTTCTTCTGATTCAGATTCCGCTGGTTTAAGCGTGAATTGTAAAGAGGGGCGATTTCCGGCGGTTAAAATCTTAGTCCCCGTCTGCTCGATTGGCGGCGGTTCAGCACCAGGTAGTTTTGTACCAATACTGGTCACCCAACAGCGACCCCCACCATTGAGGAACCACCCTTGAACCGCAAAGGGTAAATAGGCGTCGAAGTCCGTGAACCCATCAGACCCTTCTTTGGCAAAGGACTGCAAATACTGATCCCAAGTGGTAATCAGCATGGGTTTGAATAATTCGGCGTCACCGCGTATATCCTCGGTAAAACCAATGAACCCGGCGACACTCATACTAATGCCCTCAATCGGGCGACTGCCTCGGTCTACCTCTTCAACGTAGACTCCTGGTGCAAAATAATCTAATGGCATGAGTTATATTCCTCCATTTAAGACTTAAATCAGCGAACAGAAAAAAACCTGAGACTGTCAAATTCTATAAGGGGTTGACAGAGGAGGTTTTCTGTGCCAATTGAAAGGAACCAAGTACACAAGCAGACAACGCTGGATGTGCCAAAATCCCTAATCCATTCCGGAATGCTGCTGGATCTAGCCAACTTCTGAATAATATCTTTCAGTGATAGCATGTCAGAGCCTGTTCGTACAGGAGTCATTCCCTTTTGTCGCAACCCGCGATGACGCCGTAGCTCAGTTAAGTTCTTATAGAGCAACCGTTGCTTATCTAAAGCAGTATAGACCCATCGGGCTAAAAGAAATAGCGTTCTGCCAATCTGGGAATTTCCCTCAGATAAGATATATGCCAGGGTTAGGGCAACAGCAACGATCATAGAAGTCCGTGATTGGGCTGTACGGATAAGCGTAATGAGAGAGGCTAACCTTAGCTATTTTATTAGATTAGGGTCGAAAATTTGCCGTAAATATCTTTACGAATTATAAATTAAATATTAAAAAATGTTTAGTTGTACCGCTGTTGATTTGAGAAGTTTACCCAGTTGTGGGCTATGATTGTTATTTAGCATTTTTTAGCTCAATCTAGCTTAAACTGTAAAGAAAAGTAAAACGATTGAATTCTGGAGGCTGGGTGAGATATGGATAGGAAAGATACACCCACACAGGTATTTATTCGGTGTATAACGGCTACTATTCACCTTGGTGGAGAGTTCTGAAGGTTGAGGATTTAAAAATTAATTGAGGATTGCATAAAACGCCGTTAGAGGACTCTGGTCATGTCACAACTGGTCAAAGCGCAACTGATTTCAACTGATGGCGGCGGAACCATTGAATTTATGTTTAATCCCAATCAGTTGGCGTTCAATCAGCAAATTAATCTAACTAAAAGTAGTGGAGCTAGGACAGGGAGGGGATTACCAAAAGTCAATTTTGCCTATCCTGAACCCGTAATTCTCACCATCAATGACCTGATTTTTGATACCTACGAGCAAGGGAAAAATGTCCTAAAACACATCAAATCATTTCAAAAAGCGGTTGATTTTGCCGAATCAGGAGCAGGTCGAGAGAAACGCCCACCAACCTATGTGTTTACCTGGGGGTCTCAAAAGTATATTCGCTGCTTTGTTACCAAGCTGGATTACAATCTGACGATGTTTCTGCCGGATGGAACACCAGTACGCGCCAAGATTAACTTGACGTTAGAAGAGATTGATGAGTCTACATCTCAACCGGGTATGTCTGCACCTACATCAAATGCCAGTCAACGCCAACAAGATAGCTTGGCAAGTCGTAAGGCTCGGCTTAAATCAGGCTCTGGCGCGAGTTCACAGTGAAAGAGCGGGAGAACTTCATCCCCCGTACTTCAGTCGGATGCAGCTTCCCAAGTTTCTGACGCGACGTCTCAACTTGAAGAATAAACAATATGCTGTCATCCGTTTACAGCGTTTTCAGACTCGATGTGATACACCATTTCCAAGAGTAGAAAAGCACTGTCTCATCGTTACTGTACTACACCGTGTTAGAAAGTGCTATAAGAGGAATGTTACTGACTGGTATGCTGGTGGGCAATGCCCACCCTACTAGCTTTAATTGTGTCCATCCACTTACTGGACTGACACAGCTAAAATTGTGGAATAGATTGATGGTTAAATTGGGTATTAGTAGCGAGCAAGATGCTCGCACTACAAGGATTTCGTTATTATAGACATTAAGGTTTAAATGCTGAACTGCTTATCTCATTGCCTCTACTGCGTCGCGATCGCTAAACGAATTCCTTCGACTAACCGTAAGCGATCCATAACCCTAACAACTCGACCATGAGGGACATTTTCATCAGCATTAACAATCACCAAGAATGGAGAATCTGCCGTCACTAATGACTCTATCCCGGCTTCAAGTCGTGATAATTCAATCGGTTCCTGGTTAAGAAAAATCGCTCCATTTGCCTGAATCGTGACTGTAATTATTCGGTCTTGTACCTGACTCTCGGCGGTTATCGCTGTGGGTAAATTAACTGGTAATCCTTCAGATCGGGTTAAATAAAGGGTTGAAATGATAAAAAATGCCAAGATTACGAATATTGCATCAATCATCGGCACAATATTAATCTGGAATGGTGTTTCTGAATCATCAGGTAGACGCATATTTAGTAGGGTCTGCTGAATAAGTGTTGTGGTGGGGTTAGGGAGCTGGGGAAGCAGGGGGAGATGAGGGATATGAGGGATATGAAGGAATTGTAGGGGCGGGTTTCACCACTAACGGGAAGCTTTGCACCCTGATATAACTAAACCCGCCCCGACCTCACCGTTCAATTATCACAAATGACCAATGACCAATGACCAATGACCAATGACCAATGACCATCAACAAATGACCAATGACAAAAAAACGGTAGAAAAGGCTAACCTTCTCTACCGCCAAATGGAAATTATGAATCAAGTGGATTATTCAGCACCTTGAGGTAAAAGTTCCCGTTGTTCCCCGGGTTCTCCAGGAATCACTTTCACTTTGCCCTCTTCATCCACATCAACGATCGCACTGTCTCCTTCTTGCAGGCGAGTCGAAAGGATTTCTTCTGCTAATACGTCTTCTAACAAGCGCATGATTGCCCGACGTAGGGGTCTTGCGCCGTAAGATGGACTGTACCCTTCTTCCACCAAACGTTCTTTGAAGCGATCGGTGACTTCCAAGGCAATTCCCTTTTCCGTGAGACGCTTGAAGACTTCCCGCAGTAGGATGTCGCAGATTTCCTTGATCTCGTCTTTGGTTAGCTGACGGAAGACGATAATCTCATCCAAACGGTTGAGGAATTCGGGACGGAAGTACTGCTTGAGTTCCTCGTTGACCAAAGAACGGATGCGGTTGTATTGGGATTCAGCTTCATTGTCGCTTAACTCGAAACCTAAACCGCCGCCACCTTTTTCAATCACCTTAGACCCAATATTAGAGGTCATGATTAATAGGGTATTCTTAAAGTCTACTGTCCGCCCTTTAGCATCCGTGAGACGTCCGTCTTCCAAGATTTGCAGCAGCATGTTAAAGACATCGGGATGGGCTTTTTCGATTTCATCGAATAGCACCACCGTGTAAGGACGACGACGTACCGCTTCGGTTAGCTGACCGCCTTCGTTATAACCGACGTAGCCTGGAGGCGAACCAATCAATTTGCTGACGGTATGGCGTTCCATGTACTCGGACATATCCAAGCGAATCATCGCTTCTTCTGACCCGAAGAAATAAGCCGCCAAGGATTTAGCTAACTCAGTTTTACCAACCCCGGTAGGACCAGAGAAGACAAAACTGGCGATGGGACGGTTGGGGTTCTTCAAACCAACCCTTGCCCGTCGAATCGCCCGTGATACCGCTTTCACTGCATCTTCCTGACCGATAAGGCGCTGATGCAGTGTGTCTTCCATGTGCAGCAGCTTCTCGGACTCGGATTCAGTCAGTTTACTAACCGGTACCCCCGTCCAGGATGCGACAATATGGGCGATATCTTCCTCATCGACGACCGGCGAATCATCGGTTCCCGTTTCCGCCTTTTTATTTTGAGCGATCGCACGAATTTCGCCTTTAATTTCCATTTCCCGATCGCGCAGTTCACCCGCCCGGTCAAAGTCTTGCGATCGCACGGCGTCGTCTTTTTCCTTAAGGACTTGTCGCAGTTCCTTATCTAATTCCTTCGCCGCTGGCGGAAGTTGGGAGTTTATTAAACGCACCCGGCTACCAGCTTCATCAATCAAGTCAATCGCTTTATCGGGTAAATAGCGATCCGAAATATAGCGATCGGACAGTTTTGCCGCTGCATCCAGAGCTTCATCTAAAATTTTCAGCTTGTGATGCTGTTCATAGCGTTCGCGCAACCCGTATAAAATCTCAATCGTCTCTTCAACGGACGGTTCACCTACCATTACGGGTTGGAAGCGCCGTTCTAATGCCGCATCCCGTTCAATATGTTTACGATACTCATCCAGGGTTGTCGCCCCGATACATTGGAGTTCGCCCCTAGCTAAAGCGGGTTTCAGGATATTTGCGGCATCAATCGCCCCTTCAGCTGCACCTGCACCAATCAGGGTATGAACCTCATCAATCACCAAAATTACATTGGCAGCTTGACGGATCTCATCCATGATTTTCTTGAGGCGTTCTTCAAACTCACCCCGATACTTCGTCCCCGCCACCAGTAGCCCGATGTCCAAGGTAACGACGCGCTTTTCTTCTAAGATATCTGGGATATCGTTATTAGCAATTCGCTGCGCCAATCCTTCTGCGATCGCGGTTTTTCCCACCCCAGGTTCCCCAATCAATACAGGGTTATTTTTGGTGCGGCGTCCCAAAATTTGGATAACGCGCTCAATTTCCTTAGCGCGTCCCACTACCGGATCAAGTTTACCTTCACCCGCCATTTGGGTAAGATTGCTACCAAATTCATCTAAGGTTGGTGTTTTCGTGCGACCCGAAGATGCGCCACTGGTGACTTCTGCCGTCTCGCCCAGCATCCGGATGACTTGAGTTCTCACCTTGGTCAGGTCTACACCCAAATTTTCCAAAACTCGTGCCGCCACCCCTTCGCCTTCCCGGATCAAACCCAGCAGTAAATGCTCAGTTCCGATATAGTTATGACCCAGTTGGCGGGCTTCTTCGAGTGATAATTCTAAGACTCGTTTTGCCCTAGGGGTAAAGGGAATTTCCACAGCGACAAAGCCGGAACCTCTACCAATGATTTTCTCAACTTCAATCCGGGCATCTTTAAGATTGACACCCATCGACTTGAGAACTTTGGCGGCGACGCCAGTTCCCTCCCCGATCAAACCCAGAAGGATTTGCTCCGTGCCGACAAAGTTATGCCCCAGGCGACGTGCCTCTTCCTGGGCTAGCATGATCACCTTAATGGCTTTTTCTGTAAAGCGTTCAAACATGGCGTATTTCCATCACCTGTTGCGTGCCCGTGTACGCTGATTCTAGCATAGGAGACTTCTCAGGCTGTCTCCTATACAACAACCCGTCTATTTTTTTGGGGGAGATGGGGGAGCTGGGGGAGCTGGGGAAGCTGGGGGAGCTGGGGGAGCTGGGGAAGCTGGGGAAACTGGCGAAGATTATGTAGGGGCGGGTTTCACTACTATCTTTTTGGTTGCACCCAGATGTAAATAAACCCGCCCCGACTGTACCAATGACAAATGACGAATGACAAATCACAAATCACAAATCACAGATAACTAAATAGTTGCCAACCCTGACGGGTTAAGCGGGAGACGATTTGCTTATAGCGCTCTTGCAGGATTTGCTCAAATTCCGGCTGTTGTAACCCCTTTCGCCACAGAATTAGGGCATCTTCACCCGTATCTTGGTAATATCCTCGGCGTCGTCCGGCTGGAATAAAATCAAACTTTTGGTAGAGAGACAAGGCGGCGTGATTTGAGGGTTTAACCTCTAAGGTTGCCCACTCCAACTGACGTTGTTTAGCGTCATTGAGTAAGGCATACAGTAAAAATTGCCCCAGTCCCTGATGTTGGTAGTTTGGATGCACCGCCAAAATCGTAATATGCGCTTCCTCCAGAATTGACCAGTAACAACCTAAACCCACTAAGCCATTCGGTAAAGGGGGATGCGTGGGTAAATCTTCCCCCAGGGAATTGTTTGGCATAACAACGGCTGAATGGCAACCCCATGGGCGCTGCTCCAAGCTGTTGTGTGCTTCTAAAACCAGTAATTGACTATTCGGGCTATTTAACTCGCGTTCGTAGCCCGATCGCGTCCACAGCCCACCAAAACATATTTGATCCAGATCCACAGCCGCATTGAGTTGTGCTGTGGTTAGCGGCTTTATCTCTAAGACACTCACAGCAGTCAATTGTACACTAAATAACGGACGCTTTTGGTGTACCTGCCCATATCCATCTCAAGGATGATAACGACATTATGCTATTGACTGATTCGACTCAGGTGCAAAACTCTGGACAGCGATATCTTTCAGCGAACTCTCATCCCGATAGTCGTTCTCCCAATCAGGAACTGTTGCCGCTTACCGCCACCGTTAACAGCCAAGACTGTCTAGAAATTGGCGGTTGTGATGTCAAGGGTTTAATCGAGGAATTTGGCTCTCCCCTTTATATTCTAGATGAGGTCACGGTAAGAACGGCTTGCCGCCAGTATCGGGATGCCTTTGCCCGTTATTATCCCGGTGATACCCTAGTGCTGTATGCTTCAAAAGCCTGGAATTGTTTAGCGATTTGTGCGATCGCGGCATCGGAAGGTTTGGGTGTTGATGTCGTATCCGGAGGCGAACTCTACACGGCATTAGAAGCTGGGGTACAAGCCGATAAGCTGTATTTCCACGGCAATAACAAGTCTATCGCTGAACTCCAGCTTGCGATTGAAAGCCATTGCACGATTGTTGTGGATAATCAGTTGGAGTTAGAAACTCTGGCAGATTTGGCACAAAAAACCTCTCCGGATACCCAGGTGCGGATCATGATTCGGATCACTCCAGGGATCGAGTGTCACACCCATGACTACATCCGCACAGGACACCTGGATAGCAAGTTTGGTTTTGATCCCCACACTCTAGATAACGTTTTTGCCTTCATTAGTCAAAACCCTATTCTCGACTGTATTGGGTTACACGCTCACATTGGGTCACAGATTTTTGAGCGTCAACCCCACAAAGACTTGGGAGCGGTTTTGGTCGATTATCTCCAGAAAGCCGCTCAGTTCAATCTATCCATTCAAGAACTGAATGTCGGCGGCGGTTTGGGAATTCGCTATACCGAAGACGATGATCCCCCCACGATTGATGCCTGGGTTAAGGGGGTTTGTGAAGCCGTGGTTAATGCTTGTAACCAGCAGCAGTTACCCTTACCGAGGTTATTATCCGAACCCGGGCGATCGATTATTGGACCCGCTTGTGTGACGGCGTATACCATCGGCAGCCGTAAGGAGATCCCGCAAACGCGAACCTATCTGGCGGTTGATGGGGGAATGTCTGATAATCCACGTCCGATTACTTATCAATCAGTCTATCGTCCAGTCGTTGCCAATCGTATGTCAGCACCGATAACTGAAACCGTCACGATTGCGGGTAAACATTGCGAATCCGGGGATATTTTACTCAAAGATGCCCAATTACCCGAAACCCAACCTGGGGATCTGCTCGTGATTATGGGAACTGGGGCATACAATTACAGCATGGCGTCTAACTATAATCGTGTACCTCGACCTGCAGCGGTGTTAGTTAAGGATGGAAAAGCTGAATTAATTGTGCAGCGAGAAACCTATCAAGACTTGATCCAGTTTGATCATTTACCGAAACGACTTGTATCCCAGAATTTGGGATGAAGGAGCAATGTAGAGACGCGCCATGGCGCGTCTGGGAGCGGGGGGAGCGGGGGAAGCTGGGGGAGCAAATAACCAAGGACGAATGACAAAGGACGAATGACAAATGACAACTCCCCGCCTAATCTCGTTACAATCAAGCCAGAGTCAAGCTCTCAGTTGCTAAACGTTTAATTAAGTTCAATGCCTGCGTCGTCGTCGGGTTCTTTTCCTGACTCTGGCTGGGTTCAATCCTTATTGCTGGACAGCGTTGATGTCGGATTGGTTCTAGCCCTCACCTATATGGTTCTCCTCATTATCGGGGAGCGTCGTACCTTGTGGATGGTTCGGGGGCTAATCGTCTTGATGCTAGCGGCAGCGGTCAGTAATCGACTAGGATTGACCCTGTTGAGTTTTGTGTTAGAAAAATTGGTGGTTGGTTCGGCTGTGGCGATGGCTGTAATCTTTCAGTCAGAATTTCGCCGTTTTCTCGAACAAGTCGGGCGGGGAGAAATTCGGCAGTTGTTTCAATCCCAACGCCGCCCTATCCCTAAAGCAGATAGCGTTACAGATGAAATTGTCGATGCGGTTAAAGAATTATCCCAAAATCGGATTGGCGCATTGATAATTATGGAGACCAATGGCACCATTGACGAGCGAGATTTTTCTGTACCAGGGGTACAGTTAAATGCTGAACTGTCTAAAGAACTGCTGCAAACCATCTTCCAGACGACGACGTTACTCCATGATGGGGCAGTATTAATTCGGGGATCTCGCGTCGCCGCAGCGGGTGTGATTTTACCCCTGTCAGAGCGAACGGCTTCACGACAACTTGGCACACGCCATCGAGCCGCTATGGGAATTACTGAGCGAGTCGAAAATTGCCTTTGTATTGTTGTATCCGAAGAAACGGGTTCTATCTCATTGGCAGAACGCGGCGGACTAAACCGACCCTTAACCAGTAGTAAACTCAAAGAACTGTTAGAGGCTCGATTTTCAACGGCTGTTGACCGTGAGGCAGTTGCCCCCGGTTTACGCAGTTTAGGTCGCCAAGTTAAGTCTCAGGGACGGCTACTCATTTCGCGTTTGCTGCGTCTGCCGTCATCGACTTCTCGAAAAAAGAAATGACTATTATTATACAACTATTATGCAAACGATACTAAAAGAATTACCAAGCGATCTCGACCAGGAACGCCTACCCAAACATGTAGCGGTGATTATGGATGGCAATGGTCGTTGGGCAAAACGCCGAGGTATTCCTCGGATTATGGGTCATCGCCGAGGCGTAGACACATTAAAACAGTTGTTGCGCTGTTGTGATGATTGGGGTATTCAAGCCCTGACTGCTTATGCCTTTTCTACCGAAAATTGGGGACGTCCTATCGAAGAAGTTGAGTTTTTGATGACGCTGTTTGAGCGGGTGTTAATTCGAGAACTCAAAGAGATGATGGAGGAGAATGTACGCATTCAGTTTGTGGGTAATTTAACCGCGCTACCCCAATCCCTGCAAAATCAAATCGAACGGTCGATGATCCAAACGCAAAATAATACCGGGATTCAATTTACCGTGGCGACTAATTACGGTGGACGGGAAGAGATTTTACACGCTTGTCGGACAATTGCGACTCAGGTTCAACACGGTCAGCTTCAACCGGAGGATATTGACGAAGCACTGTTTTCTCGCCATCTTTATACTGCCAATATCGGTGATCCTGATTTGCTAATCCGCACCAGTGGAGAGATGCGTTTGTCCAATTTTCTCCTCTGGCAAATGGCTTATGCTGAATTTTATATTACCGACGCTTTTTGGCCCGATTTTGACCGCGAAGCGTTTCATCAAGCTTTAATTGCTTATCAGAAACGAGATCGGCGATTTGGTAAGGTTTGAGATTTAAGTTTTGAGTTTTGACTGTTACGGGCGTGCAATGGCGCGTCTGAATTGTCAGTTAATCATTCAAAAATTAACTCTGAGAATTGAGAATTTTAAGGACCAGAGAAAACCGCTGCTTCTACGTCTTCGCGACTGAGGGAATACTTGAAAGAACGCATAATGTCCCGTTGCCCTTCCGCCGCATTAATGTAACGCACGGCTAATTCCTCAACTTCCAGACAGAGTTCGGCTTGCCAATTTGGTCGTTCCACGCGCCAGCAATTGAGTTCGTTGCTATCTTGTTGACATCCTTGAGAACGGAGCCAATTTTCGATTTCAGGAAGGGGATGGTTATAGAGGGGAGTGTCAGATGAAGGAAGTACCATAGAAGTTTTCATAGATTGAGGGATGGAACAACAACAGGGATTGACGGTGGATTAGATGGGGAGAAAAGTTGGTTAGAAGGGGGATATCGAGGGATTCGCTGTAGTTGAGTTAGGGGTGGCGTGGTGACTCGACTCGATAGAGATATCCCAGACACTTGAAAGGCATTGTCTCCTCGGGTTAAGCCAATCACAATTGCCAGTACTAAGCATCCCACGAAAGTTATCCCCAAAATAAATAGGGCAAATAACTCGCCAGCGGAGAGAGGACGGTCTGTGGGGTCAAGGTAAGCCGAGGATGAATGATCAACGCGCGATCGCACAACGGGACGGTTCAATCCGGGTGGAGGTTGAATGACGTTGACACGAGAATAGCGAATAGTTTGATCATACAGGATTCGCCGTTCTGGACTACTCAGAGTCGCGTAGGCTTCATTAAGCTGTTGGAACTTCGTCTTTGCCGTTTCCTTTGGTAAGTCGGTAGTATCGGGATGGTAACGTTTACTCAGTTCCCGATAGGCACGACGGATATCTAGAGCAGATGCGCTAGGGTGTACCCCCAGAATCCCATAATAGGTTATGGATTGTAGCTCTTTACTTGTCCTAGTCTTCTGTTTTACCCAGTCTTGAGCCATCCTAGCTGGTATAACAAACGGTCTTTAACATTTTACGCGATCGCTCTCGGTTGGTGAGCAGAGAGGGTAGCGATGTATAGACTCCTCCGGTGGAACGTCTGGAAGATGGAACAGATTGGGATTGGTAATGCCCTCCGGTAGACCAAAGAGCAGTAGTATACTCAATGTATAAACATCGGATTGTAATTCTCAATTATGATCACCCAAAAAATCAGCCTGTGGGGTAACTCTCTTGGACTCAGGCTCCCGCAAACCCTGATTCAGCAGATGGGATTAAAACAAGGAGACTTAGTTACCATTTCAACTGAGGGAAATAAGATCATTCTGTCTCCGGCAAAACCCAGGTATACCCTTGATAAACTGATGAAAGATGTAACCCCGGATATGCAGCATGATTCGGTGGATTGGGGGGAGCCGATGGGAGAAGAACGTTGGTAAAGATCGATGGGCGCGTCCCAAAACGTGGTGATATCATCCAATTGGAACTGAATCCCCGTACTGGGAGTGAGCAGGCAGGCTATCGTCCAGCCATTATCATTTCACCATTAACCTATAACCGAATGTCTAAGATTGTGCTGGCTTGTCCGATTACGAGCCGGAAAAAGGGATGGCCCTTTGAAGTGGAACTGCCCGCTCAGATGCAGACTTATGGCGTTGTATTAGTCGATCAGATTAGAGCCGTTGACTGTAGCGCGAGAAAAGCGGTTTTTCTGGAAAAAGCGCCCTCTGAGTTAATGGATGAGATTCTAGCGAGATTAGAGACACTTGTAACCTAACATAAGTTAATGGTTGTGGTCAGGGCGGGTTTATTGAATTGAGGGGTTTTTGGTAACAGGTAACGGTAAAACCCGCCCCTACAAATCATGATGTTTTGTCTGTGATGAAAAGTATACCATAAAATCGTGCGATCGCCTGCTGAAACGGCAATTCTATCAGGGGTGATAAGAAACCTGGAAGAAATGGGTACACTTAATCTAATCTGCGCTAGTCGCACGAAAGCTTCCCTCCAGTCAGCAGGTTGTTCTCAATGAATACTGTTTTAGTTGTCGAAGATTCTCTCAGCCAGCGGGAATGCGTTTCTCAGCAGTTAACGTGGAGTGGGTGGAATGTCATTCAAGCCCGTGATGGTGTAGAAGCACTCCAAAAAATTCAGAGCAATTCTCCCGATTTAGTGCTATTGGATCTGTTGATTCCCCGGATTGATGGCTACAGAGTTTGTCGCCTAATCAAGGCAAATCCCCACACCCAAAATATTCCCGTGGTTCTTTTAACTGGAAAAGGACAGCGTTTAGCCCTTTCCTACGGTATTAAACACGCTGAGGCTTATGTCGGTAAACCTTGGCAACCGAGAGAATTGCTAGATACCCTGAAACGAGTGTTACTGGATACAAAAAAAGAACCGCAAATGGCTTCGGCTGATACCTGGACAGATTATGGTATTCTTATTTTCAAGATTATTCAACTTTATGAATGCCGTGTCCAACCTTGGACTGAGTATGGTTCCCAAATTATTAAACTCTATGAAAAGGCGTTGACAGCTTTTGAAAAGGCGTTAACAATTGAACCTTATCACCTACGAGCCAATCATTACCGCTTAATGGTTGAGGAAAAGTGGAGTAGTTTACGGGAAAAATTAGAACAGTCTCAACCCTGTAAGGTTTGTCAGTATTATCATGGCAGTGATGGGATTAACTGTGCCGTCTATCCCTGGGGGCGTCCGGGAGAATTTTGCCTAGATTGGGAGTTGAGTTAGTCGTTGTTTGTAGTAGGCACTTTAGTGCCTTAATACTTTACTTTATTAATAAGCACTAAAGTGCTTACTACGAACAGGGAACGTAAAAAAAACAAGTAGGTGGGGATAATTAAAGTTGTTCCCTGTTCCCTGTTCCCTGTTCCCTGTTCCCTGTTCCCTGTTCCCTGTTCCCTGTTCCCTGTTCCCTGTTCCCTGTTCCCTGTTCCCTGTTCCCTGTTCCCTGTTCCCTGTTCCCTGTTCCCTGTTCCCTGT